>ONJE01000008.1 GCA_900318045.1 uncultured Eubacteriales bacterium | reverse complement strand
AGTCCGCTCGATCCTGTACTCGTTTCCTCTGTATCGTTTTCAAGGTTCGCCCGCTGCCCGCGCTTCAGGGTTTCTGTCCCCTGTCTCGCTGACAGCTTGGTTATTATAGCAAATAGTGTCACGATTTGTCAATACTTTTTTGACGAAAACCAAAGAGATAACGTAAAGCGGTTTTATCCGTCATAAGACCGAAAAAAGGCGAATTTTAGGCACTATACAATCGGTCGATTCCGGCAAAAACCCGAACATTCGACGTTTCTATTTATTAAATCGTTTGATCCTATATTAACACGGCTGTAATAATTATAAAATGGGCATAATTCTGCTTCTTCCACACGTCTCCAAGGCCCGTTTCCAACCGTGCAAAACCACGTTACCATTTACCTCCGCGCGAGAACCACCGTACCGGCGAGCAGTGCTCGCCACGGGCCTGTATGGCGAGCACTGCTCGCCGGTACGGATACGAGCCAAACGACTTGAAGGGTGAATGGTAACAAATCCCCTCAAAGCTCCCTCGAAAATTTGCAGAAATCCATTGACAAACCCGTCCCGACTGTTTTACAATAGAAGCATAAATCCGGTAAGTAAGGCTACCGCAGGGATATGGATTGCTGCCGCGAAGTGGTGGAGACACCATCAGATGGTTTGAACAGGCGATATCGAAGCACAAGGTACCGTCTAACGCAATTACACGGTGGTTTACCGCGGGAAAACGCGGTATGCCATCCCTGGCCAGGCTTGGGATAATCCGCTTCTGCGGAATTACCTCGCCCTGCGAAGCTGAAGCTCGAACGGTGCAGGCAAATCACAGGCGATTGGTCCGCATCCGTTTGGGTGCGGTTTTTTGTGCGATTCAAGCCTACAAGGACCGCGCCGGTGAAAGAATTCAAATACAGGAGGGTGAAGCTAATGGACGCTGGCGGTAGTAGCTATGGCACATGCGCAGATCACATACGACGGCCTTCGCAAACGGCGTCCGCTTCCCCATTTTGATAGGAAGCAGCGCCGCATGGCGCTGTCCTGATCCTTCCTGCTGTGTCCTGCTCCTGTCAGAGGGGCGACGCTTGCCACACGCGCGTCGTTCCATCATCACACAATGATTGGAGGAGTGACCTTGAAAGAGAGAACCGAAATCCTGGAAGAAACCTTTCGCAAGCTGGCGGAAGAGAAAAAATATGCGTCCCTACGGGATCTGATGCAAACGCTGTATCCCGCGGATATCGCTGCGATTCTCAGCGACATGCCCGAAAAGCTGATGCCGGCCATCTTCCGGCTGCTGCCCAAGGACCTTGCCGCCGAAACCTTCGTCGAGATGGAAAGCGACGTAAAGGAGACGCTGATCCGCAGCTTTTCCGATACCGAGCTGAAAGCCGTCATCGACGAGATGTACATGGACGATGCCGTGGACCTGATCGAGGAGATGCCCGCAAACATGGTGCGGCGCATACTGACCCAGGCCGACGCCGACACCCGCAAGCAGATCAACGAGATTCTGAAGTACAAGGACGATTCCGCCGGGTCGGTGATGACCACCGAGTTCGTGGCCCTGACCCCGGAGATGACCGCCGAGGAAGCCATCAACCACATCCGGCGCACAGGCGTGGACAAGGAGACCATCAACACCTGCTACGTGCTGGACGAGAAGTACCATCTGCTGGGCACGGTGACGATCCGTACGCTGATCCTGGCCAATCCCCAGGACACTTGCGAAAGCCTGATGACTGCCAACGCGATCAGCGTGGGCACCCAGGACGACCAGGAGACCGCCGTGCAGATGATGTCAAAGTACGACTTCACATCCCTGCCCGTGGTAGACGCCGAGAACCGCATGGTCGGTATCATCACCGTTGACGACGCCCTGGACATTATGGAAGAGGAGGCCAGCGAGGACATCGCGAAGATGGCCGCTATCACCCCCTCCGACAAGCCCTATCTGAAGACGAGCGTATTCGAAATCTGGAAGAACCGCATACCTTGGCTGCTGCTGCTGATGATTTCGGGAACGTTCACCGGCATCGTCATCTCACGCTTCGAAAGCGCATTGGCGCTGGTGCCGGTGCTGACCGCCTACATTCCCATGATGATGGACACCGGCGGCAATTCCGGCAGCCAGGCGTCGGTCACCATCATCCGTGGCCTGTCCATCAACGACCTGGAACTGAAGGACGTCTTCCACGTCATGTGGAAGGAATTCCGGGTATCGATACTGTGCGGCGCGGCGCTGTCGCTGGCGAACTTCGCGAAGCTGATGGTCTTCGACCGCCGGTTCATCAATCCCGACATCACCGTTCCCGTAGCAGCCACCATCTGCATGGCGATGTTCTTCACGGTAGTCATCGCCAAGCTGGTGGGCTGCACGCTGCCGATGCTGGCCAAGAAAGCCCACCTGGACCCCGCTGTGATGGCCAGCCCGTTCATCACCACCATCGTGGACGTGCTGTCGCTGCTGGTGCTGTTCACGCTGGCCACATCGATCCTGAAGATTTACGCCTGACAAGAATACAGTTGGGGCCCCGTGCCGATGGCGCGGGGCCCCGTTTTGTCAGTGCATGACGGATTTACCGGCAGAACAGCACATAGTCGCTGTCCGCGGGATAGACCTGTACATGCTGGTAATAGACGCCGCTGTCCGTTCTGAACTGATAGTCATCCCCCACCTTGGAGATATACCGGTACAGCTCATCCAGCGTGGTCTGGTTGTTGCTGTTGGCATCCGCAGGCATGGCGCCAGAGGTGCCAATGCCCTGGGTCAGCCACATCGTAAAGTAGTTATAGGAGGTTTCGGATTTGCCCGATTCCATGCCCCAGCTGAGCTCCTGATAGCGGGATGCCGTAAGCACGTAGAACTTGTTGTCCACGCGGAACTCGCCCGTGTTGGCCTGAACGTCGTTGGGCTGCAGCGTTACCACGATGCCGGGATCCGCGCCGGAAAACGCCCTGATCACGGCCTCGTCGAACTGTGTAGCGCGTCTTTTGACGTCCTCATAGAGAGCTTTGCCGTCATTACTGCTGTTGCCGCCATTGGGATACACCGCCGCACCGGCTCCGCAGGATTCCAATACGACGATCACCTTGCCGGGCACCGCATTGAGGGCGTTGGCCAAATTCTTCAGCAGCAGGCTGCCGCTGGGGGACATCGCCAGTGCCCCGGCGTAATCTCCGGTGTAATCCACATCGCCGTGAGTGGCGATGAAGAACAGCGAGACATCGTCATCATCCGCGCCGGAGAAGGCATTCTTGACGGCACTCAGTACCTGGCTGGCAGAGAGGTCATACTTCTTGATAATCGAAAAACTGCCGCCGGCAGGGCCGGTTATGCTGTTCAGCATGTTCGTCATGGCCGTTACGTCTCCCCGGTTGCGGGTACAGACCGACTGTCCGCTGAAATTCTCCTCGCCGATCAGAAGAGCGCGGTAAACCGTCTCTCCGCTGGTTCCGGATTTCACCGTCACTTTGCAGGTCGCCTTTTTGTTGTTGAAGGTCCTGGCCGTGATGGTGGCCGTGCCGGCGGCCACCGCCGTGACCTTACCAGCGGCGCTGACCGTGGCAACGCCGTTGTTGCTGCTCGACCAGGTGATTTTGGAATAGGTATTGGAAGGCAGTGTAACCTTCAGCTTAAGCGATTCGCCCTCCATCAGCGAAGCGGAGTTCTTGTCCAGGGTCACCTTGCTGGGCGCCTTTAGGACCTTGACCGTCACCTTGGCCGTCTTGCCATTCTGGGTTTTGACGGTGACAGTTGCCTTGCCTGCCTTCCTGCCGGTGATCTTGCCCGTTTTCGACACGGTAGCGACTGTCTTGTCGCTCGTGGACCATGTAAAGGACGCATGGGTGCCATCGGGGATCGTCGGCGTCATCAAGATGGACTCCTTCACGCCCAGGGAGATGGAGGACTTATCCAGCTTGACCCTGTTCGGGGCGGCGACGACCTGTACCTCATAGACGACTTCCGCGCCACCCTTGACCGTGCCCGTGATCGTCGCGTTGCCCTTTTTCACGCCCTGTATAACGCCCTTCGAGGTGACCGTGGCCACCTTCTTGTTAGAGCTCTTGAAGGTCACCTTACTTCCCGACCCGATCGCTTGGGCATCCAGCGTATACTTCTCCTTCACGCCCAACATCAGTTGGGTTGCCTCGGCGTTTACTCCCGAAGGCTCCAGCCTGGGCAGATTGTCGCTCCCGGCGTTCCCGTCGGGGCCTTCCAACGTCGCGTCCAATTCAATGTCGATGAGGGTGTCGGACAATTCCAGGCCCTTGTCCTCCAAGGCAATGACCTCTTCGCTATCCAACGACACGTCCTCCAGTATCACTTCCTCCGCAAAAGTCGTCATCGACGCAAGCACCGCCAGGGCGAGCAGCATCGCGGCCAGCCTCCGGGATATATGTCGCATCATTTCTTCAACCTCCTTTGTTGTATAATTCCATGCGCATCCCTTGACTTGCCGCCAGCAAGCCTGCGGGCCTTCGCCTTGGTATGACGAAAAATCCGCTCGCATGCTTGCATACATTTAGATTGAGATTAGTATAACCAGCCCTCTTTTATTATACTACATGAATCGTCACAGAAATGCAAGCCGGGAAGTGTGTCAAAGTGGAAAACAAATAAACAGAGCCCGGCGTTCGGCCGGGCCCAAAGCACTTGAAAAGACGGTTATGCGCTCTTCTTGCGGCTGCGCAGGAAGTCGGTGTACACGGCCAGCAGTATGACCGCGCCTTTGATGATGTACTGCCAGTCGGAGTTGACACCCATCAGGTTCAGGCCGTTGTTCAGTATGCCGATGATCAGTACGCCGATCAGGGTGCCGCCCAGCTTGCCGGAGCCGCCGGACATCGAGGTGCCGCCGACTACGACTGCGGCAATGGCATCCATCTCAGCGCCGTCACCGGAGGTGCAGGTACCGGAGTACAGGCGGGAGGCGATGGTTATGCCCGCCAGGCCGGCCATCAGGCCGCTGAAGCTGAACACCACAAACTTGACCTTCGCCGTATCGATACCGGAGAACTTGGCGGCGGTGTCATTGCCGCCCACGGCGTAGATATGCCGGCCGATGCGGGTGCGGTTCAAGAACAGCACCGACACGATGAACACCAGGGTCATGGTGATGACGGGGGTAGGTACTCCCGCCACGTTGCCCGCGCCCAGGAACTTCCATGCGTCGGTCATGCAGCGGATGGGCTTGCCACCGGAGTAGACGTAGGCGATGCCCTTGGCAATGTTCATCGAAGCCAGGGTGACAATAAACGGTGGGATCTGCGTCTTGGCGATCACAAAGCCGTTCAGCAGACCGAAGATGACGCCGGAAAGTATGGCGATCACTATGCCCACGATTTCAGGCATGCCGTGCCAAACCACCGCCGCCGCGCCCAGCACGCCGGACATGGCGATGATGGAGCCCACGGACAGGTCGATGCCGCCCAGTATGATGACCATGGTCATGCCGCAGGCCAGCATCAGGTTCGTGGAACTCTGGCGCAGCACGTTGAAGATGTTGGTCTTGGTCATGAACGTGCTGTGCGTGCGGGGAAAGACGTAGAGGAATATGATCATGACGGCCAGTGCCGCGATGATGCCCAGATTATCTTTGAAATAGCGCTTTACCTTGGTCATTGCTTAGCCCCTCCTGCCGTCTCCAGGGTGGCGAGATGCATGATCGCTTCCTGGCTGACGTCTTCATAATCGATGCAGCCGGTCACCCGGCCGTCGCACATAACATATACCCGGTCTGCCATGTTGATGATCTCGGGAAGCTCCGAGGAGATCATGATGATGGACATGCCCTGCTTGGTCAGCTCGTTCATGATCTCGTAGATCTCGGCCTTCGCGCCGACGTCCACGCCTCGGGTAGGCTCGTCCAGGATCAGTATCTTCGGCTTGGTAGCCAGCCAGCGCCCAATCATGACCTTCTGCTGGTTGCCGCCAGAGAGGTTCGTGACCGCCTGCTCATGGGAAGGCGTCTTGGTGTGCATCTTGTCGATGAATTCCTGGGTGATCTCGCTCTCCCGCTTGCTGTTGACGCGCAACGCGTTGATGAACTCGTGCAACACCTCAATGGTGGAATTGAAGGCCACGGACTGTACATGATACAGACCCTCCACCTTGCGGTTCTCCGGCACCAGCGAGATACCACACTTCATGGCATCCACGGCGTTGCGGATATTCAACGTCTTGCCGTCCAGCGTCACCGTGCCCTTGGAGCCCCTGGTCAGGCCGAATATGCACTGCATCGTCTCGCTCCGGCCCGCGCCGACCAGTCCGGCAAAGCCCACGATTTCGCCCTGGCGCACCTCGAAGGAAACGTCATTGACCCGCTTGTGGGTCTTCTTGTTGTCATCGATGTGCTCACACTTGAACACCACAGGGGTATTCTTTACATGGTCGCGGGTGTAGTAGTTGGAAAGTTCTCGGCCGACCATCATGGCGATCAGCTCGTCCCTGGGGGTGTTAGCCACCTCGCGGGTACCTACGTAGGTGCCGTCGCGCAGCACGGTTACGCGGTCACACACCTCGTTCAGCTCGCTCATCTTGTGGCTGATGTAGATGATGCCGACGCCCTGCTTGGCCAGGTTGCGCATGATCTCGAACAGCTGCTCCACCTCGCGGTCGGAGATGGACGAGGTGGGCTCGTCCATGACCAGTATCTTGCAGTTGAAGGAGATGGCTTTGACGATTTCCACCATCTGCTGCTGGGCGATGGACAGGTCATACACCTCGGCGGCAGCGTCGATGCCAAGGTCGAAGCGATCCAGCATCTGCTGGGCGTCCCGCACCATGCGGCGGGTATCCACACCGAAGGAGCCCATGGGTTCGCGGCCCAGGAAGATGTTCTCGGCCACGGTCATGTGGGGCACCTGCACCAGCTCCTGGTGGATGATGGAAATGCCGTTGTCCCGGGCAGCGTTGACGTTGTTGATCGTCACCTTCTTGCCATCGATGAAGATTTCGCCCTCCTCGGCGATGTAGATGCCGCCCAGCACCTTGATCAGCGTGGACTTGCCCGCGCCGTTCTCTCCCAGCAGCGCGTGGATCTCGCCGGGCAACAGCTGGAGATTCACGCCTTGCAGCGCCTTGACGCCAGGAAATGACTTGCAGATGTTTTTCATTTCGAGCAGATAGTTGCTCACTGAGTTTCACCACCGTTTCTTGCTATGGGAATCCAAAAATGGGTAGGGGCGCCGATCCGGCGCCCGCCGAATCCTGAAAAGTCGAGGGCGGGCGGCGCATCGCCGCCCCTACAAACTGTCTGCGGCCTGGGGTGACGGGCACAACACCTATCACCCATGAAGGGCTTTGCCCTCGGTGGAGAACAAAGCCCTTGGTGTCAGACCTACTCAACCGACGCACTTACAATCAAGCGGCGATTGGGGCCCGTAGAACGCAGGCTTCGGCTTATTGCCAGCCGCCGTTGTTGTACTCTTCGATGTTGTCGCTGTTGATCATGAAGGTCTCGATGGGATAGCGGGCCTCGACGGTCTCGCCAGCCTTCCACTTGTAGTACAGCTCGGCGATGGTCTTGCCGATGCTCATGGGAGACTGGGCGCCGGTACCGGTGACCTTGCCCTCAGCGATCAGGGCCTTGATGTCGGGGGAGCCGTCAACGCCGTAGATCAGCGCCTTGGAGCCGGCAGCCTCAGCAGCCGCGGCGGCGCCCAAAGCGGTGGGATCGTTGCCGCCAAAGATGGCGACGGCGTCGGGATGGGCGGTCAGAGCGTCGGTGCCGTTCAGGTTGCCCTGCTCCTGGTTGCCCATGCAGTCGATCTGGGCGACGACTTCAAAGCCGTGGCCTTCGATGGCGTCCAGGAAGCCGTTGGTGCGGTCCACAACGGACTGCATCGTGGGGGAATCCAGCACGATGATGGGGCCGCCGTCGGGGCACTTGGCAACCAGGTCCTCGCCGCAAACCTTGCCGGCGTTGTAGTTATCGGAACCGGCGTAGGTCACCAGCTTGTCCATGTCGGTAACCTCGGTGTCGAAACCGAACATGGGGATGTTGGCCGCGGCCAGAGCGTCCAGCGCAGGGGTGATGCCATCGCGGTCAACGGGGTTGACGAAGATAGCCACGATGCCCTGGGAGATCAGGTCTTCGATCAGGTTCAGCTGCTTCTCATTGCTGTTCTGGGGATCCAGGGAGATCAGCTCGTCGCCATTGGCCTCGACGACTTCGCGGATAGAGCCCTCCAGCGCGACGAAGAAGGGGTTGGTGCCGTCCATGCAGGTGTAGCCGATCTTGTCGGCAAACGCCGCGGTGCAGCTGAGCACCATGGCCAGGGCCAGGACCAGTACGAGGATTTTCTTCATGGGTAAACCTCCTTTTATTTCCAGCAGATGGGATCACCTGCCAGTAATTCATACATTGGGCACCGCTTTCGGGCGGTGCTTTTTTTATGCCCAAATCAATCCGGAAAACCCCGTTAGGCTTCTTTTTTGACTAAATTTCTCCCTTTTCCATGGTGGTGTATAAGGTATGATTTATGCGCCACGCAAGTTTGTCAAAATGCCATATATATTATATTTTCTTTTTCTCCGTTTGTCAATAGAATAATTGACAATCTGCCCATCCCTCTCACGGCTCCTGACGCGCCCACCGCAAAAAGGTCGTATGGGAGATGTGCAGGCTCTCGCTCGCCCGTCGTGCGGACATCTCTCCCCTCCGCCACGATTCCAGGCAGTGACCATACGCCGCGGGGCGCGCCTTGGGAGGCGGGCCGAACCGAACGCCATTCCTCCGCGCCGCGGCGATTCCCTCGGCCTGGCGCTGGCGTATGAACTCCCGCTCCGTCTGGGCGATGTAGGACAGCAGCTGCAAAACGATGTCCGCAATCAGCACGCCGGTCAGATCCCTGCCCTGGCGCGTATCCAGCAGCGGCATGTCCAGCACGACCACAGCCGCCTGCTTTTCCTTGGTGATCACCCGCCATTGATCGAGGATCTCATCGTAATTCCGGCCGAGACGGTCGATGCTCTTGATGACCAGCACGTCGTCCTTGCCCAGCAGGTGCATCAGTTTCTTATACTGCGGCCGGTTGAAATCCTTGCCGGACTGCTTATCCACAAAGATGGCGTCGGGCGTCAGTCCAAACGCCTCCATCGCGAGCAGCTGGCGGGCTTCATTCTGTTCCTTTGTCGATACGCGCACATACCCATAGCTCTTCATGTGATCCACCTCCTGTAGTTGATTATCTATTCTACAGAAAGCAACCCTGAAAAACCAGGGGGTTCAATCTTTATGTGACGGCCCCTTCAAATGCTCCTCCAGTATGAACTTGGGCCGGCGCTTAGTCTCCATGTAGATCTTGCCCACATACTCCCCGATCACGCCCAGGGCCATCAGCTGAAGGCCGCCCAGCAGCCAGATCGACATCATCAGCGACGACCAGCCGGCCACGGTACGCCCCTGGACCAGCGACACGATCACATAAACGGCCATGATCACGCCCAGCAGCGCGCACAGCGCCCCCAGCGCCAGCACCCAGCGGATGGGACGGTTGCTCAGCGACGTAATGCCCTCCGCCGCGAAGGCGATCATCTTCTTCAGGGGGTATTTGCTCTCCCCCGCCACACGCTCGCCCCGCTCGTAGTACACCTCTGCGGTCTTGAAGCCCAGCATCGGCACCATGCCCCGCAGGAACATGTTCACCTCGCCGAAGGAAAGCAGCGCCTCCAGCGCCCGCTTCGACAGCAACCGGTAGTCCGCGTGGTTGTACACCAGCTCGACCCCCAGCTTCCCCATCATCCTGTAAAAACCCTGGGCCGTGGCGCGTTTGAAGAAGGTATCCTTTTCCCGGCTGGAGCGCACGCCGTACACCACGTCCGCACCCTTTCCGTATTCCTCCAGGAAGCCGTACATGGCGTTCACGTCGTCCTGGAGGTCGGCGTCGATGGTGATCACGCAGTCGCAGCGCTCCACCGACAGGGTCATGCCCGCCCACAGCGCGTTCATGTGTCCGGCGTTGTGAGCCAGCTTCACGCCCTCGAAGCGCCCATCCGCCGCGTGCAGCCCCGTGATCACCTTCCAGGTGTCATCCCTGCTTCCGTCGTCCACGAGCACAATGCGGCTTTCCGGGGCGATCAGTTTTTTTGACAGCATGTCATCCGTCAGTTCCACCAGCCGCCTGGCTGTGATCGGCAGTGCCTCCTGCTCGTTGTAGCAGGGGATGACGATAAAGAGTTTCGGAGCGTTCATATTCCCTTATCCCTTCAGCACCACATTGTCCGCGCCGATCAGGTTCGCCAGCGCGCCGAAGTCATAGCCCTCGTCCACCCAGTATTCCCTGGGGGCCTGGTAGGTCTTCTTCTCGTCGGCCATGTACAGCATCACGCAGATGCTTCCGGGCGTCTCGGCGAGGATGCGGAGGGCCTCCGACCGGGTCTCGGCGGTCAGCTTCAGATACAGCTTCCGGTTGCCCCGGGCTGGCCTGCGCCCGTAGCCGCTGTCCGGCGGGGGGGCCGAGCCGTAGCTTTCCGGCGGCGGCGCGCCGTAGTCGTCCCCGCGGCGTCCCCTCGGCGCGGCCTCGAAGGTATCCAGCTGGTCCAGCGGGGCGACCCGGTCCAGCAGCAGCTTCGGGCTCTCATCCTCCCGCACGGACAGCTTGCCCGCCATGACCACGGGCGCGTCCTGCTCAAGCAACCCCGACACCCGCTCATACACCTTCGGGAACACCAGCACCTCGGTGATGCCGTACATGTCCTCCAGCTGCACGAAAGCCATCATGTTGCCGCTTCGGGCGGCCTTCAGCTTCTTCTCCGCGATGATGCCGCCCATGCGCACCGTCTTCTGGTCCCAGCTCATGCCGTGATCCGGGGCCTCCTCTGCCAGCGACTCCAAAAAGCGGGCGTTCACCTTCAGTCTGGAAAGCTTTTCGGCGTAGGCGTCCAGCGGGTGGCCGGAGATGTACACGCCGGTGGTCTCCTTCTCCATCTGGAGCAGTTGGTTCTTGTCAAAGGGTGGCAGGTCGGGCATGGGCGGCGGCGGGGCCTCCACCTGGCTTTCCGCCATGCCGAACAGGGAAATCTGCCCGACAACCATGCTCTTCTGCCGGCGGGCGACGCCGTCCATGGCTTTCTCGAACACATTCAGCTTTTGGGCGCGGCTTCCGGGCAGCTCGTCCAGCGCCCCGCAGCGGATCAGGCTCTCCACGCCCTTCTTGTTCAGCTCGCCGCCGGTCACCCGGTTGATAAAGTCGTACAGGTCCCGGTAGGGCCCCGCCGCCTCCCGCTCGGCCACCAGCGCCTCCACGGCCTTCAGGCCCAGGTTCTTCACCGCGCCCAGGCCGAAGCGGATGCCCTTGGTCCCGCCGGTGTCGTCCACGGTGAACCTGGTCCGGGAGCGGTTCACGTCCGGCGGCAGCACCGGGATGCCCTCCTTGCGACAATACTGTATGTAGAAGGCGATCTTCTCGGTGTGGCCCAGCATGGAATTCATCATCGCCGCCATGAACTCGGCGGGGAATTTCAGCTTCAGCCACGCCGTCTGCACGGCCACCAGGGCGTAGGCTGCCGCGTGGCTCTTGTTGAAGGCGTAGCTCGCGAAGGCCGTCATCTCGTCGAACAGCCGGGTGGCAATGTCCTCGGAGATGCCGTTGCGCACGCAGCCAGGCACCACCACTTCGCCGTTTTCATCCACCTGGCCATGGATAAAGACCTCTTTCTCATGGGCCATCACATCGTGCTTCTTCTTGGCCATGGCACGGCGCACCAGATCACTGCGGCCCATGGAATAGCCCGCCAGGTCCCGCACAATCTGCATGACCTGCTCCTGGTAAACCATGCAGCCGTAGGTCACATCCAGTATGGGCTTGAGCCGGGGTGTCAGGTACTTGACCGTATCCGGGTTCTGCTTGCCCGCCACGTAGCGGGGAATGGACTCCATCGGACCAGGTCGGTACAGCGATATCGCAGCGATGATGTCCTCAAAATTCGAGGGCCGCATCTGCATCAGAAACTGGGTCATGCCCGAGGATTCCAGCTGGAATATGCCCGTGGTGTCGCCGTCGGAAATCATCTGATAGACCCCGGGCTCGTCCAGCGGAATATCCTCGCTGGTAAAGTCCTCCCCCAGCCGGTCCCGGGCCATATCGATGGTGTCCATGATGACGTTCAACGTCCTGAGTCCCAGGAAGTCCATCTTCAAAAGGCCCAGCGCCTCCACCGTGCCCATGGGAAACTGAGTGGTGATCACGTCGTCGTTGGTCTGGAGAGGGCAGTAGTCCACCACAGGCTTCGCGGTGATCAGCACGCCCGCCGCGTGGGTGGAGGCGTTGCGGGGCATGCCCTCCAGCTTCCGGGCCATATCGATCAGCCGGTGAATGGCCTCGTCGTTTTCATAGGATGAGCGCAGCTCGGCGTTCATCTTCAGCGCCTTGTCCAGCGTCATGTTCAGCTCGAAGGGCACCATCTTGGCAATGGCGTCCACCTGCTGGTAGCTCATGTCCATCACCCGGCCCACGTCCCGGATCACGGCCCTGGCCGCCATGGTGCCAAAGGTGATGATTTGGGCCACGTGATCCGCACCGTAGCGGCGGCGCACGTAGTCGATCACCTTCCCGCGCCGCTCATAGTCGAAATCGCAGTCGATATCGGGCATGCTCACGCGCTCGGGATTCAGGAAGCGCTCGAACACCAGCGCGTATTTCAGCGGGTCGATCTCGGTGATATCCAGCGCGTAGGCCACAATGCTGCCCGCGCCGCTGCCGCGACCGGGCCCCACGCCCACGCCGTGGGTCTTGGCGTAGTGAATAAAGTCCCAGACGATCAGGAAATAATCCACATAGCCCATGGACTCGATCACACCCAGCTCGTACTCCATGCGCTCCCGGGCGTCGGGACGGTCCGGGCCGTACTTGCGCATCAGGCCGTTCTCGCATAACTCCCTGAGATAGCCCTCGTCGGTCTTGCCCTCGGGCAGCGGAAACGCGGGCAGGTGGGTGGTAGAGAAGTCGAACTCCACGTTGCAGCGTCGGGCGATCTCTTCGGTGCGCTGTATGGCGTCGTCGAAGTTGGGGAAGAGCTTGCGCATCTCTTCCTCCGACTTGACGTACATCTGGTCAGTGTCCATGCGCATGCGATGCTCGTCCGACAGGGTCTTGCCCGTCTGGATGCACATCAGCACCTCCTGGGCTGCGGCATCCTCGCTGGTCAGGTAGTGGCAGTCGTTGGTTACCACCAGGGGGATGTCCATCGCCCGGGCCAGCTTCACCAGCCGGGGGGCTACGGTCTTTTGGTCCGGCAGGCCGTGGTCCTGAAGTTCGATGAAGAAGTTGCCACGGCCGAAGATGTCCAGGTATCGCTGGGCCATCTGGCGGGCTTCGTTTTCCCGCCCGTCCAGCAGCAGCTTGGGCAGATCGCCGGACAGGCAGGCCGACAGCGCGATCAGGCCCTCGCTGTGCTTTTCAAGCAGCGCGTAATCCACCCGGGGTCGGTAATAGTAGCCCCGGATGAAGCCCTCGCTGACCAGGCGCGACAGGTTCTCATAGCCCTTCTGGTTCTCGCACAGCAGGATCAGGTGGCTGTAATCCCGGGTAGTGTTGGTCTTGTTCTCCATGTCCGGGCAGACGTAGACCTCGCACCCGATCACCGGATGGATGCCCGCCGCCTTCGCGGCGCGATAGAAGTCCACCACACCGTACATCACGCCGTGGTCGGTCACCGCGCAGGAGGTCATACCCAGCGCCTTCAGCCGCTCCATCAGCGGCTTGATCCTGCAGGCCCCGTCGAGCAGGCTGTATTCGGTATGTAGATGGAGATGAGCGAACATTGTGTACCTCTGAATTTGATTTGGGAATGGGAAATGCATTCCCCATTCCCAAGCCATATATTACCGCAGCGTCGTCGCGTTTCGGACGATTGCGTTGATCTCGGCCGACAGCTCATCGGCGTTTCGGCCGGCGCGAATCTGCTCGGACAGCGCATAGACCTTGTTCACGTCGTCCTCGCTCGCGGTGACGGCCACGGTCTGGATGCTGGGATCCGCCCGCAGCACCTCGGCAGCCACCATCTCGCGGATGCGTTCGGTAATCTCGCCCTTGTAGGCGTTATCAAACTTCACGCCCACCAGCGCGGTGCTGTTGGTCACCACCACCCGTGCGTCGGAGATCTCGGATATGCGACCGATGGCCTTCTCAATGTCCGTCGCACCGTTGGCCCAGTCGAAGGGGTTCAGCGCGCCGTCGGTGGTGGCGGCGGTGTTGCCGGTGGCGCCGTTATTCGTCGCGTCGCCGTTGTTGGTCAGGCCTGCCGCGCCGTTACCATTCTGCGCACCGCTGCCATCGGTGGCATTGGGCGCGTAGTTGGCCGTGGGGCCGGGAGTGGGCTGGGCGTTCGTGCCGCCGTTGTTCATGCACGCCGCCAGCGCCAGACACGCCGCGGCGATAATCAGGATGACCGGAATGATCTTGCGATTCATGTTGCATACCTCCTTGCGACCATAGTCTTGACGCAAGGCGGGCAGATCATACCGGAAAATTCTGATTTGTCGTGGAGCGACAAATCAGAATTCAATCCTCATCCTTATAGAAGCAGCATCCGCCGATGAATTCGCGCAATATGGAATTGACGGGGATTTCGTCCTCCACGTCGGCGGTCTGGATGTAGTTCAGGAACTTCACCAGCCGGCGGGCCATGGTATAGCACGGGCTGTCCTCGGTGATGGTCAGCAGCCGGGGATAGGCGTACTTCTTCATGATCGCCAGTTCATAGGTCAGTGCCGAATTGAACATGACGTCGGCATTTTCCTGGAATGGGAATATGTACTTCTCCTCGCCCCGGCGCACCGAAGCCCACATGGCCATGGTGTCCTCGGGCGGTGTGCCGCGGAACAGGTTGTCCCTCACAATGCGGCGCAACAACCTTGCGTCGGTGGTGCGGATGCGGTTGTGGTCGTCCAGGTTCAGCATGGTCAGCGGGCTGATGTACACCTTGAACTTCAGGTGGGCCGGAATGGTAGCGGTCAGCCGGTCGTTCAGGCCATGAATGCCCTCGATGATGATGGGTTGGCCCTGTTCCACCGCGTAGGGATAGGATTCGGCCCTGCGTTTGCCAGTCTTGAAGTCAAACTCCGGCGTTCTTACCGTCTCACCCCGCACCAGCCGGGGCAGGTGATCGCCCAGCAGGTCGAGATCCAGCGCGTCAATGCGCTCCAGATCCAGCGAGCCGTCCGGCTCCCGGGGAAGGGTGTCCCGATCCAGGTAATAGTCGTCCAGCGACACCTTCACCGGCCGCAGTCCATGCACCCGCAAGGCGATGGACAGCCGATGGGCAAAGGTAGTTTTCCCCGAGGACGACGGGCCCGCGATCAATAGTATCAGCGCGCCGCTTGCGATAAACTGATCCGCGATCTGCTGGATCTTGCGCTCCTGGAGGGCCTCGTTTACGCGGATGAATTCGCGCAGTCGGCGGTTCACCACCATATCGTTCAGGTCCGCCGCGTTTTCACAGTTCAGTATGGCGTGCCAACGGGCCGCCTCGTCATAGGTGTGTAACAGATGGGGCAGGTCCACGAATCGGGCGGGCTTCTCCGGATTTTTAACGTCCGGCATCTGCAACAGTATGCCCCCACCGTAGGCCATAAGGTTGAAAACGGCCAGGCAGCCGGTGGACGGTGCCATCTCGCCGTAGAAATAGTCCTCCAGGCCGTCGATGCGGTACAGTGTGAAATGGTTGAACCGCCGATAGCCCAGTATCCTCAGCCGGTCGGTCTGTCCCGTTCGGGTAAAGTAGTCCCTGGCGTCATCGGTAGACATGCACAGGCGCTGAATGGGCATGTCCGCCGCCACGATGCGCTGCATTTCCGCCTTCAGATCGGCCACGATCACCTCGGTCACCGCCACATCGGGCAGGTCGATGTAAAGCCCCTGAGCGAAGGAATGGCGGATGCGCACCCGCTTGCCGGGATACAGCCGATAGGCCGCCGTGAGGAACACGAGTTGCAGTGAGCGCTCGTATATACGCCGCCCCTCCTCATCCGCATAGGTCAGTGTTTTGGCAAAGGCATACTCCTCCACCGGAGCGTTCAGGGACTCGGTTCGTCCCCGCACGCTGACGCCAAGCGCCCCCACGCCACCATCGGGGAGCCTTTCCAGCAATTCGATCCACTTCTCTTGACCCGTACATTCCATCTCGACACCGTTCAGCTTCAAATACACGCGCATCCCTCCAGTGCCCAAACGTTCCAATTATATCAGAATTATAACATCTTTGGAGGAGCTTTGCAAGGGTAAGACATACATGGGCGGGGACGAATTCATGGAATTCGTCCCCGCCCATATGAACAATCCATCCTGCCGCTGTCACGCCAGCTTCGCGCGCTCCCTGAATTCCGAAACGCTCATCTGTGCCTCTTCGGCTGCCCGCTCCTCGCTGATCAGGCCCTTTCGCACCAGGCTCAGAAGCGCCATGAGCACGCCTTCCGTCCGACCCTCCATTCGGCCTTCCATTCGACCCTCCTCGCGCTCGTCCGCCAGGGTTTTCACTTCATTGTATTCGGTAATGCACATGCGCTTCACCTCCGCTCGATTTGCCGTCAAGAATGCCTTGAGGGTGCTTCCCTCCGGCATTTCGTTCAGCGCCGTGTCCACTGCGGCATCAAAGTCGTTCAGCGTCGCCTGATTTTGCCGAACCGTGCCGACAAACCAGGCATAATCCCGCAGGGGCTTGCAGGCATCCATCAGCGCCCTGTTGCGTCCGTAGTTCACATTGAGCATTGTCACCCGGACCCCGATGTCCGCCTCCCTGTCAAAGGCGTCCTTCAGGTCGAGTACCATGCGATCCTCCTTCGCGGCCTCTCCGTTGTAGAAGCATACGCACCTGGGTGTCGGCGCCTTCTGCTGGACGGTACTGTAGGGATGGTAAGAATCGGTCTGAGAGATGTACTTGGCGTACACCATCCCGGCGTAGATCAGAAACCGCATCGGCATGTTGGGGTTGAATGACGCCTGCTGCTCGTAAAAGCTCATCGTGTCCGCCACCAGGAACGACACGTCGTTCTTCATATTCATGTACACGGCATCTTCAATAGTAGTATACCGTATTTGAGAGGCGTCGGTATAGCTGGAGCCGTTGATGGCGTTGTACAGACTCAGCGTCCAGTCGCGGTTTTCAGGGTTGCCGAAGATGAACTTGAACAGCCTGTCCTTGTATTCCCGATTGGACTGTGGCATGGCGAACACCTCCCAGCTCTCTTACTTCGTCTTAATTATACCCGAAGATCCTGCCAATAGCAAGCCTTTTTGTTCAGTTATACACCCCGTTCAGCGCCCCCGCCAGCGTCTGCTCTCCGATCTACCCCTTCACATGCGCCACCGCAATGTCTGTCACCTCCATAACCGTCTCCCTGTCTTACACGAAGAGAATGACCGCGTCGCCCACCTGCTCCCGATACCTTCTTATGGGCACCTCTGAAAACGTTCATCACCGCCGGACGGCTGAAGTCAACGCCCTCATCCAGCGCCCGCCCGCTCTCGCTCCCGATCGCCGCAACGGCCATAGCCGACAAAGCATCACGCTCCGTTTGCTTGCGTTCTGTATTGTCGACGTTTCAGAAAGGATAAAAGGCACTTATCCCCCCACTCTTAACCTCATCGCGCTATCATTTTACACGTAAATGATTAAAATGATTTGACCATAGATCATTCGACATGCAGAAAAATATATACTCAGGAGGATTTCCTCATGGTTCGGGATATGACCCACGGTTCTCCCTTCAAATTGATACTCTCCTTTTGGTTCCCGATGCTGCTGGGCAACCTGTTCCAGCAGGTGTACAACCTTGCCGACAGCATCATCGTGGGCCGGTTCGTGGGCGTGCAGGCCTTCGCGGGCGTCAGCGCCACCGGCTCGCTGAATTTTATGATCCTCGGCTTCCTGCTGGGCATGTGCTCGGGCTGTGCCATCCCGGTGGCCCAGGCCTTCGGCGAGGGCGACCCCCACCGCATGCGCAAGTACTTCGCCAACGCGCTGTACCTGTGCGGTGGCATCGCGGCGGTGATGTCGGTGGCCACGGCGCTGGCCGCCAAGCCCATACTGCGCTGGATCGGCACCCCCGAGGACATCATGGACCAGGCCTACCGATACATCGTCTACATCTTCGGCGGCATGGTGGCCGTAATGCTGTACAACCTGTCCAGCGGCGTACTTCGGGCCGTGGGCAACACCCGTACACCCCTCTGCTTCCTGGTGCTCAGCTGCGCGGTGAACGTGGGGTTGGACATACTGTTTGTGGTGGGCCTTGGCATGGGCGTCACCGGCGCAGCGGTGGCCACAGTGGCCGCCCAACTGCTCTCCGGGCTGCTGTGTATGTGGGTGATCTTTAAAAAGTACGACGTGCTGCGCATCCGGGGCGAGGAGTGGCATCCCGACGGGGCCTGCCTGCGTCGGCTCAGCGGCATCGGCCTGCCCATGGGCCTGCAATTCTCCATTACCGCCATTGGCTCCCTGATCATGCAGACCGCCGTCAACGGCCTAGGCACCGTGGCCGTGGCAGCCATCGGCGCGGGCTCGAAGGTCTACACTATGTTCGTCTGCCCCTTCGACGCCATGGGCGCCACCATCGCCACCTGGTGCGGCCAGAACCTTGGCGCGCGGCAGATCGACCGGGTGAGCCAGGGCGTGCGGGTCGCACTGATGTCCATGGTGGCCTACGCTGTCGTAGCGCTGTTTGCGGTGCGGCTGCTGGGCCGGCCGATGATCGGCCTGTTCATCTCCGCCGGAGAGACTGCTGTGATCGAAAAAGCCGTGCAGTACCTGAACATGGTGGTCATGTTCTTTATACCACTGCTGACGATCTTCGTGCTGCGCAACGGGCTCCAGGGGCTGGGCTATTCCCGGGTGGCCATGCTCGCCGGACTGTTCGAGCTGGCGGGCCGCGCCTTCGTGGCCTTCGCGCTGGTGGGGCCCTACGGCTTTGACGGCGCGATACTGGCCAACCCCGCCGCCTGGATCATGGCCGACGCGCTGCTGATTCCCACCTGGCTGCACACCGTGCGCATGCTCCGGCGCAACTATGTGGGCGTGCCGAGCCGGGTTGCCGGATAACAACAAACATTTGTTATGAACAACAAACAGGAGTTGTCCACGATGACCGAAGACATAACCCAGGACCAGCGCCTGACCAGGCTGGTGGAGGTGTTCAAGGCCGATTCCGGCGAATTCGGGGATCTTGAAACGCCGAAGAGTGTCCAAGAGCGGCGCAGGGTGTTGCGCTCGCTGATGAACATCCGCATGCCCAGGCCTCTGCCCCTGGAAGTGCTGGCGATGCAGGACGATTACCTGCGCCAGCGGGCCGCGGAAAAGGGCGTCGTCGGCTTGCGGGACATCCCCGTCGTTCGGGGCGGCATCTCCCTTTGGCAGGGCGACATCACCCGGCTGGCAGTGGACGCCATCGTGAACGCCGCCAACTCCCAAATGCTGGGCTGCTTCGTGCCGATGCACAGCTGCATCGACAACTGCATCCACTCCTTCGCCGGGGTGCAGCTGCGCTCCGAGTGCGCGCGGCAGATGAGCCGGCTCCGGGCGCGGTACGGCCCGGACTACGTGCAGCCCACCGCCGTGCCGATGCTGACGGACGGCTACAACCTCCCGGCAAAAAAGGTGATCCACATCGTCGGGCCGATTGTGGCAGACACCCTGACGGAGCAGCTGGAGCGGGACCTGGCAAACTGCTATAAAAACACTCTGGACCTTTGCCGGGAGAACGGCCTGCGCAGCGTGGCCTTCTGCTGCATCTCCACCGGCGTGTTCCGCTTCCCGGGAAAACGTGCCGCGGAGATCGCGGTGGAAACCGTGGCGGATTGGCTCAACGCCCACCCCGGCGCGGTAGCCCGGGTGATATTCAACGTGTTCAAGGACGAGGACAAGGCATATTACGAGCAATTGCTGAAATGATGGTGAAAAGCATGGCCCACAGGCACAACATCCCCGAGCAGATCGAGATTCGCGGCGCGCGGGTGCACAACCTGAAGAAGGTGAACGTGGACATTCCTCTGCATCAGATCGTCGGCATCGCGGGGGTGTCCGGGTCGGGCAAGTCGTCGCTGGCCCTGGGCGTGCTGTATGCCGAAGGCTCCCGGCGCTATCTGGAGTCCCTGTCCACTTACACACGTAGGCGGATGACCCAGGCCGCGAAGGCCCAGGTGGACGACGTGCGCTATGTTCCGGCGGCCCTGGCGCTGCACCAGCGGCCCGGGGTGCCCGGCATTCGCAGCACCTTCGGAACGATGACGGAGCTGCTGAACAGCCTGCGGCTGATGTTCTCCCGCCTGTCGGTGTACAAATGCCCCAACGGCCACGACGTGCCGCCGACCCTGGACCATGCCGCGGAGAAGCCGGTGTACTGCCCCGTATGCGGCGAGGCGGTGCCCACCATCGGCGCGGAGGAGCTGGCCTTCAACAGCAGTGGCGCGTGCGCCCGTTGTGGCGGCACCGGCACGGTGCGCACCGTGGACAGGAGCACCCTGATCCCCGACGAAGGTTTGACCATCGACGGTGGCGCGGTAGCCCCGTGGAACAGCCTGATGTGGTCGCTGATGACCGACGTCTGTCGCGCCATGGGCGTGCGCACCGATATCCCCTTCCGGGACCTGACCAATGAGGAGAAGGCTATCGTCTACGACGGCCCCATGGTCAAGAAGCACATCTTCTACCGCCCCAAAAATGCCGAAAACGTCACCGCCGGTGAGATGGACTTCACCTACTACAGCGCCACCGCCACCGTGCTGAACGCCCTGAACAAGGTCAAGGACGAGAAGGGCATGAAGCGGGTGGAGAAGTTCCTGAAGGAGGATGTCTGCCCCGAGTGCGGCGGTACCCGGCTGTCTCCCCGGGCCCGGGCCCTGAAGCTGCGGGGCATGTCGCTGGACGAGGTATGCACCCTGACTCTGTCAGAGCTGATCGGGTGGGTCAACGGCGTCCCGGCGTCACTGCCCGAGCCCATGCGCCCGATGGCAGTGAGCATTTGCGAAGCCTTCCGCCACACGGCGAAGCGGTTGGTGGATCTGGGCCTCTCCTACCTCTCCCTGGACCGCGCCGCGGCGACCCTGTCCACCGGCGAGCGCCAGCGCACCCAGCTGGCCCGGGCGGTGCGCAACCGCACCACCGGCGTGCTGTACGTGCTGGACGAGCCCTCCATCGGGCTGCACCCCTGCAACCTGGAGGGGCTGACCGGCGTGATGGACGACCTGGTGGCCGACGGCAATTCCGTGGTGCTGGTGGACCACGATACCCAGGTGCTCTCACACGCCGACTGGCTGATCGAGCTGGGGCCGGAAGCCGGCGCGGGCGGCGGACACATCATCGCCCAGGGCAGCGCCAGGGCGCTTGCCAACAATCCCGATTCGCTGATCGGGCATTTCCTGTCCCCGAAGTATAAAGGCGTTCTGCGGAAAAGAACGCCCGGGGACGCGCTGTTCGCCCTCGGGAGCATCCGCATGGAAACCTCGGCCATCCACACAGTAAAGCCGCTGTCGGTGGCCTTCCCGAAGGGACGGCTGTCGGTGGTGACCGGCGTGTCCGGCTCCGGCAAGACCACGATGGTCCTGGAGAGCCTGATACCGGCGCTGGAATCGAATTGCAATGGGAGGAAGCTGCCGCTTCACGTGAAAGTCATCCGGGCGGAGGGTATCGCCCGCGTGAAACTGATCGACGCCACGCCCATCGGCATCAACGTGCGCTCCACGGTGGCCACCTACGCCAACATCCACGACGAGCTGCGCAAAGCCTACGCCGGGACAAGGGACGCGAAGTCAAAGGGCTTCAAGGCCAGCGACTTCTCCTACAACACCGGCAGCCTGCGCTGCCCCACCTGTGACGGCACCGGCAGCATCAGCCTGGACGTGCAGTTCTTGCCCGACGTGGATGTGCCCTGCCCCGACTGCGGTGGCGCCCGCTACGGCAAGGACGCCTGGTCCGTCGTGCGTTCGCGCAGGGATGGACACGGCGTTTCCCTCCCCACGCTGATGGCCTGCAGCGTGGACGAGGCCCTTTCGGAATGCGACGACCTCAAGACGGTGAAAGGCCGGTTGCAGGTGCTTCACGACCTGGGCCTGGGCTATTTGACCCTGGGCGAGGCGACCCCCGGTCTCTCCGGCGGCGAGGCCCAGCGGCTGAAGCTGGCCAGCGAAATGGGTCGGGGCCAGTCGGACACGGTATTCGTGTTCGACGAGCCCACCATCGGCCTGCACCCGCTGGACGTGCAGACGTTGATGGCGGTGTTCCAGCACCTGGTGGACCAGGGCGCAACGGTCATTGTGATCGAGCACGACCTGGACGTGATCCGCAGCGCCGACTACATCGTGGACATGGGCCCCGGCGGCGGCGTGGACGGCGGTGAGATCGTCGCCACCGGCACGCCGGAGAATATTAAGGGCAATCCCCGGAGCGTAACGGGGAGGTATTTGTGAAGGAGATTCTGATTTGTCGCGGGCTATCGCCCGCTTGAAGGGGGACAGGTCCCCCTTCAATACATCCCCCCAGATTTGCCTGAAATCGCAAGCGATTTCCGGTCGGGCGGCGCTGCACCTCAAATCTTCGATTTGAGCTGTCAGCGGTTTTCCGCAAGGCGGAAAACTT
>ONJE01000084.1 GCA_900318045.1 uncultured Eubacteriales bacterium | reverse complement strand
GGCCCGCAGGCTTGCTGGCGGCAAGTCAAGGGACTTCAACGCCGGTATGGCGGAAAAGATGCCGCATGATTGTATAGGTTTAGGTTGAGATTAGTATCATAATCGCTCCATACCAAAGGCGACGGCCGAAGCCGTCGCCTTTACGTGGAAACCATTGTTTATTTTACCGCACCTTCGACCATGCCCTGCACGATGTACTTCTGCGCAAAGATGTAGAGTATGATGATGGGCAGCATCGCCAGCAGCGTGGACACCATGATCAGGTTCCACTGCTTGACGAAGGAGCCGATGAAGCCCTGCACCGCCAGCGGGATGGTGCGCACCTCGCCGTTGGAGCCCAGCAGCAGCAGCGGCAGCAGGTAGTCATTCCAGATCCACAGGCCATTGAGCACCAGCACAGTGACGAACACCGGCTGCAGCAGCGGGAACACGATCCTGAAGAAGGTGCCCGCGCGGGAGCAGCCGTCGATGTCGGCCGCCTCCTCGATCTCAAGAGGTATGTTCTTCACAAAGCCGTGGAAGATGAATATGGTCATCGATTCACCGAAGCCCAGGTAGGCGAACACCAAGCCGCCGTGACTACGCAGCAATGGTATGTGTAAAAAGTCGCCCAGGTCCTTGAACCAGGTGATCAGCGGGAACATGACCACCTGGAAGGGGATGACCATGGCCGCCACGAACATCATGAACAGCGCCGTGGACCACTTGGTCTTGTTGCGCACAAGCACCCACGCCGTCATGGCGGAGCACACGGAGATGATCGCAAGGGACAGCACGGTGATGATGACGGAGTCCTTCAGTGCCTTCAGGAAGTTGAAGGTGGGGTTGTTCCAGACGGCGACGATATTCTCCTTGAAATTGGCCCAGTTCTCAGGCATGCCCACCGCGGAATTGATGATCTCGGCATTGGTACGGGCGGAGTTCAACAGCACGATGAAGAAGGGCATCATGAACAGTATGAACAGCAGTATGCAGCCAATTTCCGCCAGGATGCTCAGCCGCTTCTGTCTGGCCTTGTTCTGGCCCACGATATCCAGCGCGTTCTGGCTCATTACATCTCCACCTCCTTGCTCTTATTGATGGAGACCTGCACCAGCGACACGATCACCAGCACCACGAAGAAGATGACGGCCTTGGCCTGACCGAGGGCCATCTTCGAGTACTTGAAGGCGGTGTTGTAGATGTTCAGCGCCAGCAGCTCGGAGGCCTGCACCGGCGTCTTCATGAACATGGTCACGGGGCCGCCATTGGTCAGGGCCAGGTTGACGTCGTACATCTTGAAGGAATTGGTCAGCGTCAGGAACAGGGAAATGGTAAAGGCGTTGGCCATCAGCGGCATCAGTATCCTGAACACGCGGGTCCAGTAGGTGGCGCCGTCCACGCTGGCGGCCTCCATGACCTGCTGGCTGATGCCCTGTATGGACGCCACGTAGATCATCATGATGTAACCCGCGTACTGCCAGGTGTTCACGGTGACCATTGCGCCAACGACGGTGTTCGCATTGGTGATCAGCGAATTCGACAGCCAGGCCCAGCCCAGCGCTTTGCCCACGGCGGGCAGTATGCTGGAGAAAATGAACTGCCAGATGGAGCCCAGCACGATGCCGCCGATCAGGTTCGGCACGAAAAAGCCGGCCCGGTACAGGTTGCGGCCCTTGACGTTGCTGGTAACCAGCAGCGCCATCAGGAAGGCCGCCACATTCACCGCGATGACGTTGAACAGCGTAAACAGCACCGTGGTCAGGAAAGCGTGCAGGAAGCCTGGCTCGGTAAAGATGGCCTTGTAGTTAGCCAGGCCTACCACGTTCTTGGCGACATTCACACCGTCCCAGTCGGTGAAGGAATAGTAGATACCGATGATAAATGGTATGATGATGACCAGGAAAAACGCCAGCACCGTCGGCACAAGGAACAGGAACTCGGTAATCTTGCGCTCACGCCGGCCGGAGAAAAACTTCTGATTGTCCAAGCAATCTCCCCCCTCTGGGATGGATGGATTTATTACAAATTCTGCCGGAGAGAGGTACTCCCTCCGGCAGAACGGTTCACGCGGTTATGCTGCTTACAGGCTGGGGATGGTGGCGATGGCGTCCTTCATCATCTGCTCGAAGGTCGGCTCGTCGATCGCGCCGGAGGCCAGCAGCTCGTAGATGGCGCCCAGGGTGCCCATGCCGAAGCCGTCGGGCAGCTTGTACTGCTGCCAGCTGTAGGTCTTGCCGGCGGCATTCCACTCCATGACGGACTTGGACAGGGGGGTGGCGGGCTCGAGGGTCACGTTCGTGAAGGCGGGCACCATGGCGGCCTTGTTGACCATGTAGTCCTGGCCAGCCTCGGTCAGCGCCAGCGCGTTCAGGAAGTCGGCAGCCTGCTCGACATTGCCGGCGTTCGCGTTCACAACATACCAGGAGGGCGCGTTCACCAGGATGCCGTCGGTGTCCTCATGCAGGAACGCATGGGGGGCATAGGCCATCGGGAAGTCCACATTCAGCGCCACGATGTTGGGATCCATCCAGTTGCCCTGATGATAGAAGGCAGTCTTGCCGTTGGCGAAGGCGGCCAGCTGCATATCCTGGGTGCCGTTGAGCAGCATCTCGGGATCGCTGTACTTGAAGATCAGGGCGACATACTCGCAGTACGCATGGAAGCGGTCCTCGTCAACCTTGCCTTCCAGCACCTGGTCGATGATGGAGGTATCGTTGCGATCCAGGCCCACGGTCAGGTACACGTTGAAGTTGTGCAGGCCGGTGACCCAGGTCATGCCGGGAGCGGTGCCGGCGACCATGGAGACCACGGCGTCCAGGCCCAGCTCTTCCTTCATGGAATCCAGCTTCTCGAAGGCGGCCTGATAGGCGTCGACATTGGTCAGGGTCGCGGGATCGATGCCGGCCTTGTCCAGGATGTCCTTGTTGTAGGCCATGCCGTAGCCCTCAACGGCCACGGGGAAGCCGACGACCTTGTCGCCGTCCATGTAGGCGGCGGCGGTATACTCGGTCCACTCTTCGCCGGTCAGGTCGGCGATCTTGTCCTTGTACAGCTCATAGCCCGTGGGGCCTTCAATGACGAAGATGTCGGGCTCCTTGCCGGAGGCGAACTCGGCCTTCAGGGCGGTGTTGTAGTCGCTGGAGCCGCCGGCGGTGATGACCTTCACATTGTAGCCGGCTTCCTTGGAGAACTCAGCCGCATACTCCTGCAGCGCGGCGTCGATCTCAACCTTGTTCTGGACGATGGTGATGTCGGCCAGGGCGGACACGGCGCTCAGCGCCATGACCAGAGCCAGTACGAGTACGAGAATCTTCTTCATAATACTTCCTCCTGTTATTGTAGTTCATAAGAACCGTGTTAAGATTATACACGATTTGTTACGCGCTGTCAACTCACAAAGGCGCCAAAAAGGCAAAAATATGCGCCGTTTTTTGTGCGAAAACGGCGTATTGTAAGTTGTTGTCAACCAACGGAGGGCTGGCGCGCCGACGTTTCCAGCCGCGTCAGAGCCGCGGCAGCGTCCCCGTTTCCGGCCTCGGCTGCCCGGGTGTACCACTCCAGGGCGGGGTCATCCACGCCATAGCCATTCTCCAGGCACCATCCGGTCATGTACAGGGCGTCGGCGTCCCCGGCGTCCGCGGCCTTCCGGTACCAGGCATAGGCCGCCTTCGGGTCCTCCGGGGTGCCATAGCCCTCCTGGTACATGATGGCCAGGTTGTACATGGCCTCGGTGTTCCCCTCTTCCGCAAGTTCCTTCATCCAGAAGAAGGCTTTCTCAGGGCTGGCCGGGGTGCCGTATCCGGTGCGGTAGCAGCGCGCGAGGTTATACATGGCCAGCTCATTTCCCTCCGTCGCCGCCCGACTGTACCACATGAACGCCGCCGACGGGCTCTCCGGCACGCCGTGCCCGCCCTCGTAATCCAGGGCCACGTTCAGCATCGCCTCCGGCGAGCCCGCCTCCGCGGCCCGCATGTTCCACTCGAAGGACTTTCCCGCGTCGGCCTCTACGCCGGTGCCGAACAGATAGCAGTTTGCCAGCGCAATCATCCCCATGGTATCCCCGGCCTCCGCGGCCCGCCTGTACCAGGCGAAGGCCGCCTCGTCGTTCTGCTTCACACCCCAGCCCTTGCCGTAGCAGTCGCCCAGCAAGGTTGCGGCATAGGTGTTGCCCGCCTCCGCCGATTCCCTGATGCGATCAAAGTCCTCCGGGGAGAGGACCTCCTTCTGGGCAAAGGCCACGATGGCGGCTCCAAAGACATCCCGGGACAGCGCCTTGTTCCGGCGGGAAATCTCGGCGTTCCGCCAGAGCAGCGCCGCCAGTGACGCGGATACCACCAACAAGATGGCGGCGATGGTAATCGCATTGCGGCGCCTGCGCTGCTTTTCCCGGTCCACCAGGCGGTTGAAGCGCACACCGATCAGCAGGGAGACCACCTTCAACAGCGCCTTGACTTTGCCGATCTCCTGCACGTTCGCGCCCAGCATGGAGCGTTCGCCGGTACTGCGCATCCGCGGGGGATAGCACTCCAGCGCCGGGTTGTCGCTGTCGGGCTCGCCGTCAACGATGAAGGCGATGATGTTGTCCTGCCGCCCCAGCCCCTCGAAATAGGCCACCTCGTCGTTGACCCAGCGGGAGGCGGCGCTGTTGGGCGAGCAGACGACGATCAGGAAGCGCGACAGGCGCAGCTCCCGGCGCAGCGAGGTCGTTACCTCCACCCCGGCCAGATCCGTCTGGTCCCGGAAGACGCGCATCCTGCGGCGGTTCGTGAACGGTTCGTCGGCGCCGTCGGGAATGTGGAAGGTTTCCAGCTTCTCCTGGATCCATTTGGCCCACTTCAGGTCGCGGTGGGAATAGCTGATAAACGCGTCGTATTCGAATGCATCCATGGTATTGACCCCCGGGGCTGAACGCTCAGACCCCCTCCAGCTGCTCCAGCTCGTTCAGCTTGTCAGCAAACACCTTCAGGCTGCCCCGCCAGAAGTTTACGTCGGCCACGTCGATGCCCACCGAGGCGGCGACATCCCGGACCATGCCGCTGCCGGCGGAGCGCAGCAGCTTCTCGTAGTCAGGCAGGAAGGCCGCGCCCTTCTGTTCGTACAGGGCGTACACGCCCACGGCGAACAGCTGGCCGAAGGCATAGGGGAAGTTGTAGAAGTGGACATCGGTGGAGTAGTAGTGGCTCTTGCAGGCCCACATGTAGGGGTGCAGGCATTCGGGATCCAATCCGTCGCCGTAGGTCTGCTTCTGGGCCTCCAGCATGATTTCGCACAGCTCCCGGGCGCCGAGGGTGCTATCGGCCCGACGGGCGACAACCTCGCTCTCGAACAGGTAGCGGCTCATGATGTCCACGATCACCTGGGCCGCGTCGGACAGCTGCTGCTCCAGCAGGGCGATGCGGGTGTCCCTGTCCGCCTTCTCCAGGATCTTCTGGGCCAGCAGGGTTTCGTTGAAAATGGAGGCCGTCTCGGCCAGGGGCATGGGGTAGTCCGCCATCAGGATCGGCATATCCCTCATGCACTCGTTGTGGTAGGCGTGACCCAGCTCGTGGGCCAGCGTGCTGACGGATCCGAAATTGCCGTCGAAGTTGGTCAGCACATAGCTGATGCCCAGCGGATGCACGCCGCTGCAAAACGCGCCGCCGCCCTTGCCCTCCCGGGGGAACATGTCGATCCAGCGCTCGTC
Organism: uncultured Eubacteriales bacterium; assembly: GCA_900318045.1. Taxonomy (GTDB): domain Bacteria; phylum Bacillota; class Clostridia; order Christensenellales; family Aristaeellaceae; genus UBA2862. The sequence continues at coordinate 2,868 of ONJE01000084.1, read as the reverse complement.
GAAGGCGCGGTTGATCATGTCCGCCATGCGGGGACTGAACGCGCCAAGCTCGCGCACCAGGATCTCGCGGGCGTCCTCGGGGGTGTAGTCCCCCTTCGCCTTCCCAACCGGCGCGAACAGGTCGTAGAACTTCAAGCCGCCGTCGTAGCCCAGCAGCTTCGCCTTCAGGCGGAAGTAGCGGCGGAACATGGGCAGGCTCTCCTCCATGGCCTGCAACAGCGCGTGGAGCGTGGCCCGGTCCATGTTGGCCCCGTCCAGGGCCATGTCCAGCACGGAATCGTAGTGCCTCAGCTCCGCCAGCGTCAGTGCCTCGCCCTTGATGCCGTTCAGGCAGGCCGCCATGGGGATTTCCAGCTTCGGATAGGCAGCCAGCTCGGCCTCGTAGGCCGCCTTGCGCACCGCCGCGTCCGCGCTGTAGGCCATGCCCCGCACCGCAGACAGGGGCAGCGATTTGGCCTCGCCGTCCAGCGTGATGTCCACCATGTGGGTGCCGTCCAGCTGGTCCCGAAGCTGCTCCCAGGCCGATCCGCCGGTCATCTGCATCCTTAGAACAGTGGGCTCCAGGGCCGGGTCGATCACGTGCCGCGCGTTCTCCTTCAGCCGGCGCAGCAGGAAGGCGTGGGCCTTCAGAAGGTCGCTCTGCCCGATCAGTTCGTCCAGATTGGCGACAGAGCCCAGCTTTGCGCTCAGGGCGCTGGTAGCCTCCTCCAGCCAGTTCATCACCGGCAGGAGCCTGGCGTAGGCCGCCATGGCGGGCTCGCAGTTGGCATCCGCCGCCAGGGTCAGCTGCGCGAAGGACATGGCCTTCGTGGCCAGCGTCGCGGCCCTCTCGCTTACGCGGATGGCTTCCTCCAGCGCGTGCACGGATACTGTCTCCATCTCCCATGCCCGGCTCACGGCTTCTTCCGCGGTCTTCTTCAAGGTTTCGATGTCATGCACATATTCCGGCGCATCAAAGCCGGAATAGAGCTTTGAAAGGTCCCAGGTCATTGCTTCTTCCTCCAAATAATGTCAGCATATCCTCAGAAGCATCGTGTGGGCGTCGTCCATCTCGATCACCAGCAGGCCCTTCTTCTCCAGCGCCTTCATCACGTCGCTGAAGCGCTTGAAGCCGATCTGCTTCTCCTCGAAGCTGGGGTAATCAGCCTGTATGGTGGCCTTGAGGATGGAGGGGTTCACGCGCTCGAAGCCCTCGTCCTTGAAGTGCTCCAGAGCCTGCTCGAAGGCGTGGACCCAGTTGCTCTTGTCCAGCTTGGCCTCGCCCTCGTCCTCGGCATCCAGGCCGATCATCAGGCTGGAATTCTCCATCCAGCTGGTCAGCTTGTCGGAGTTGCGGGTAATCTGCTGGACCAGCTTGCCAAAGGTCGCGCAGCCATAGCTCTTTTCGGAAAAGTCCGGGCGCAGGCGATTCAGCGTGTCCTTCAGCTCGCTGGCGTACATCTGCTCCTCGTCCTGGTCGCCCACGATGGTCTCCACCTGGCTGACCAGCTCGTTGATGTCGCCCTCCTCGGGGATGCTCTCCTGCTTCTTCGTCTTCTTCGGCTGACGCTTGGCCACCGACTCCAGGAACACGAACTCGTTGCAGGCGTTGACGAATATGCCGCTGGCCGCCTCTGAGCGGGAGATGCCCAGCACGTGCTTGCCCATGCTCTTGAGACGCCCCACCAGGGGGGTATAGTCGCTGTCGCCGGAGACGATGCAAAAGCTGTCGATCAGGGGGTTGGTATAGGCCACCTCCATGGCGTCGATCACCAGCTGGATGTCCAGGTTGTTCTTCTGCACCTTGCCCCAGCGCAGCGAAGGCACCACCGCGAAGGTGTTCGACAGCAGCACCGGCTTCAGATCGGTGTAGCGGTCGGTGTAGCCGTAAACCTTGCCCAGCAGGATGTCCCCGCGAATCTTGACTTTTTCAATGATGGAGAGCAGCAGCGATTCCTTCGCCCCCACGTTCTCCAAATCTACAAATACCGCAAAATTTGATTTACCCATTATGATTCCCTTCTATCGTTGTATGGCAGCCGTTGTATGGCAGCGCCCATTTACAGCACATTCTTTCCGTAGTCGTACTCGTCCTTCACCTTGGTCTGTTCGTCGATGGTATCCTCGCCGCGCTCGAGGGCGATCATTCCGGTGCGCACCAGCTCCAGTATGCCGAACTCGCCCAGCAGGTTCAGTATGGCCTCGGCCTTGCTGTCGTCGCCGATCACGGCGATGGTCAACGAGTCGGGAGACACGTCGATAATGGACGAGCGGAAGATGTTGGCGATCTGTATGATCTCGTTGCGGGTCTCGTGGGTGGGCGCGGCTACCTTGATCAGCACCAGCTCCCGCCGGATGGATTTCGCGGCGTCCAGCCGCTTGACCGAGTGGACGCAGATCAGCTTGCGCAGCTGGCTGCAAATCAACCTGGCCTGTTTCTCGCTGGTCAGTACCTCGATGGTGATGCGGGAGACCGCCGGGTCGTGGGTCGTGCCCACGGCCAGCGAATCGATGTTGTAGCCCTTGCCGGAGAACAACCGCGCCACGCGGGACAGCACGCCCGCCTCGTTGTCCACCAGCACCGCCAGGGTGTGTCTGCTGATTTCATTCATCGACGCTCGCCTCCCCTCAATCCACCATGAACCTTGTGATGTCGCTGCCGCCGCCCACCATGGGCCGCACCATCTCATTGATGTCGATGACGCAGTCGATCACCGCTGCCTGTCTGCCCGCGAGAGCGTCCTCCAGCGCCACCTCCAGCTCAGCCACCTCCGTCACCCGGCAGCCCTTCAGCCCGTAGGCCTGGGCCAGCTTCACAAAATCCGGCGTATAGGCCGGGTGCTCGGCAAAATGCGTCCGCCTTGTCAGGGCGCCGGCCCGCAGGTCGGT
>ONJE01000011.1 GCA_900318045.1 uncultured Eubacteriales bacterium | reverse complement strand
CAAGAGCTTCATATCGCTGCTGGAGCGCGACCTGACCTCCCCCTCGCTGGACACCCTGACCGACCTGCTTCAGACCCTGGGCAGCGACCTGCCCACCTTCTTCCGGGAGACGGATGAAAAGCTGGTGTTCGGGGCCGACGACATCTTCGTCAAGGAGGACCCGGAGGGCCTGAAGGGCATGATCCGCTGGCTGATTCCCTCCTCCCAAAAGAACCAGATGGAACCCATACTGGTGGAGATGGCCCCCGGCGGCGAGACCGCCGAGGACGACCCCCACGAGGGCGAGGAATTCGGCTACGTGCTGGCGGGCACCATCCGCATCGTGCTGGGCGACCGTACCGAGCGGGTGCGCAAGGACGAGAGCTTCTACTTCCGCCCCACCGCCCCCCACAAGCTGGTGAACGCCGGGAAGGGCGTGTGCAAGGTGCTGTGGGTATCGACTCCGCCGAGCTTTTGAAATGAGGAATGAAATATGATCCAGGATATGCGCCTGATAGAGTTGAAGGGGGTCTGCAAGCAGTTCGGCGACACCGAGGTGCTGCACGACGTCGACCTGTACATCCGCAAGTGCGAATTCATCACGCTGCTGGGGCCCTCCGGCTGTGGCAAGACCACGCTGCTGCGCATCATCGGCGGATTTGAAATGCCCTCCTCGGGCGAAGTATTGTTCGAGGGCAAGGACATGACGGGCATTCCCCCCTACAAGCGCCGCATCAACACGGTGTTCCAAAAGTACGCGCTGTTCAGCCACCTGAACGTATTCGACAACATCGCCTTCGGCCTGAACCTGAAGACCCCGGAGCAGCTGGGCGTGCATTCGAAAAAGGAAATGAAAGAAGAGATCGCCCGCCGGGTGAACCGGATGCTGAAGCTGGTGAAGATGGAGGGCTATGAGAAGCGTTCCGTCAACGCCCTGTCCGGCGGCCAGCAGCAGCGCATCGCCATCGCCCGCGCGCTGGTGAACGAGCCCGAGGTACTGTTGCTGGACGAGCCCCTGGGCGCGCTGGACCTGAAGCTGCGCAAGGAGATGCAGCTGGAATTGAAGGCCATGCAGCAGCAGCTGGGCATCACCTTCATCTACGTCACCCACGACCAGGAGGAAGCCCTGACCATGTCGGACACCATCGCCGTGATGAACGGCGGGCGCATCCAGCAGATCGGCGACCCCAAGGGCATCTACGACGAGCCGAAGAACGCCTTCGTGGCCGACTTCATCGGCGAGAGCAACATCATTCCCGGCGTGATGCTGGAGGATGAGCTGGTGCGCTTCTCCGACACCGACTTCCAGTGCGTGGACGAGGGCTTCGACAAGAACGCGCCCGTGGACGTGGTCATTCGCCCCGAGGATATCATGCTGGTGGGCGAGGACGTGGGCATGCTGACCGGCGTGGTGGAGAGCGTGATCTTCAAGGGCGTGCACTACGAGATGATCATCATCTCCGGCGATTACAAGTGGAAGGTGCAATCCACCACCATGCAGCCCGTGGGCACCCGCGTGGGCATGACCATCGTGCCCTACAACATCCATATCATGCACCGGACCGAGATGGAGCACGTGCCCTACAACGAGCGCGTGAACCGCGACAAGGTTGAGGAGGCGAGGCCATGAAGCGCTCCTGGTACGCCGCGCCCTACGCGCTGTGGATGCTGCTGTTCGCCGTGGTGCCACTGTTGTTCGTCTGCTGGTACGCCTTTACCACCCCGGACGGCCATTTCACCCTGGCCAATTTCCAGGAATTCTCCAAGCCCCGCTACCTTGGCATTATCGTCCGCAGCCTGAAGCTGGCGCTGTACTGTACGGCGCTGTGCCTCTGATCCTGCTGCCCATGTGGATGAACCTGCTGCTGCGCACCTACGCCATGATGACCCTGCTGGACGACAACGGCGTGCTGAACGCCGCGCTGCAGGCCATTGGCCTGAGGCCCATCAAGATAATCGGCACCGAGGGCGCGGTGCTGATGGGCCTGGTGTACAACTACCTGCCCTTCATGGTGCTGCCCATCTACACGGTATTGAAAAAGATGGACTACTCCGTGATCGAGGCCGCCGAGGACCTGGGCTGCAACCCCCTGCGGGTGATGACCCGGGTGGTGATTCCCCTGTCGGTGCCGGGCATCGTGTCCGGTGTGACGATGGTCTTCATGCCGGCGGTCACCTCCTTCGCCATCTCCACGCTGCTGAGCAACGGCAAGCTGCGGTTGGCGGGCGATTTGATCGACTACATCTTCAACCAGTCCTCGAACCCGAACCGCTGGAACATCGGCAGCTCGTTCTCGCTGATGATGCTGGTGCTGATACTGGTCTCCATCGGCTTCCTGCGCAAGGTGGACCCTGACAGCGAAGGAGGCGGAATGTGGTGATGGAAAAGAAGAGACCCCATGTGTTCCGCACCGTCTGGATGACCCTGGTGCTGATCTTCCTGTACGCGCCGATACTGGTGATGATCGCGCTGAGCTTCAACGCCTCTGTATCCCGCAGCCAGTGGACCGGCTTCACGCTGAACTGGTACGTGCAACTGTTTCACGACCCGGTAATCCTGGGCGCCCTTAAGACCACGCTGGAAGTGGCCGTGATCGCCACGGTGATTTCCACCATCATCGGCACGCTGGGCGCCATCGGCATCCACAGCATGAACACCGGCATGGCCAACGCCCTGATCAACGTGTCCTACCTGCCCATGACCACCCCGGACATCGTCACCGGCGTGTCGCTGATGCTGATGTTCATATTCGCCCATGTGCCGCTGGGCAAGTGGACGATGATCATGGCCCACATCGCCTTCGACATTCCCTACGTGCTGTTTTCGGTCATGCCGAAGCTGCGGCAGATGAACCCCAACCTCTACGAGGCGGCGCTGGACCTGGGCTGCCACCCGATCAAGGCCCTGTACAAGGTGATCATTCCCGAGATCATGCCCGGCATATTCACCGGCGCACTGCTGGCCTTCACCATGTCGCTGGACGACTTCGTGATCTCCTACTTCACGTCCTCGGACATGTACCCGAACCTGTCGCGGATCGTGTACAGCTCCACCAAGCTGGGCGTGAAACCCACGATGTACGCGCTGTCCACGCTGATGTTCGTGACGATACTGCTGCTGCTGGTGCTGATCAACCGCCGCACCAATTTGGAAGAGCTGTGACAACTCCCCTGCGGGGATTGGAAATATATACCACTACCATACTGGAGGAAAAACACATGAAGAGAATTGCCATCGTTCTGTTTGCCGCGCTGCTGGCCGCCGCGCTGCCCCTCACCGCCCTGGCCGAGGCCGACAAGCCCTTCGCGGGCACCGAGATCAAGGTGTACAACTGGTACGACTACATCGATCCCGACGTGCTGAGCATCTTCCAGGAGGAGACCGGCATCAAGGTGAACTACGTGAACTTCTCCCAGAACGAGGACATGTACACCCGCCTGTCCACCGGCGCGGAGGCCTACGACGTGGTATTCCCCTCCGAGTATATGATCGAGCGCCTGATCAAGGAGGACCTGCTGGCTGAACTGGACCTGGCCAACATCCCCAACATGGCCAACGTGCTGCCCAGCCTGATGAACCCCATCTATGATCCCGGCAACGCCCATTCCATCCCCTATATGTGGGGCACCCTGGGCATCGTGTACAACACCGACATGGTGGATGAACCCATCACCAGCTGGACCGCGCTGCTGGACGCGAAGTACGCCGACAAGAAGATCTACATGATGGACTCCGTGCGCGACACCGTGGGCCTGGCGCTGAAGACCCTGGGCTATTCCATGAACAGCCACGACCCGGACGAGCTGGCGGCCGCGGGCGAATGGCTGATGGCCCAGCGGGATTCCGGCGTGGTGGCCGGCTACATCCTGGACCAGGCCAAGGATATGATGGCCGGCAACGAGGCCGCCATGGCCGTGATGTACTCCGGCGACGCCCTGTACGCCATGGAAAAGAACGACAAGCTGGCCTACGTCATTCCCGAGGAGGGCAGCAACATCTGGGTGGACGGCATGTGTATCCCCAAGGTTTGCCAGAACAAGGAAGCGGCGGAGTGCTTCATCAACTTCATGTGCCGCCCCGACATCGCCCGGAAGAACATGGAATACATCTACTATTCCTCTCCCATCACGCAGGTGGTCGAGGGCCTGAGCGAGGAGGAACTGGCCTCCACCGCCATGAACCCCAGCGACGAGATGATTGCCCGCTGTGAATACTATGTGGACATCTCCGACGTGGCCTATCTGTACGACGACATCTGGATGGATGTGCTGATGTAAGCAATGTCTATGGCCGCCCGAACGGGCAGCCATTGTTTTCATACTAATCTCAATCTAAATGTATGCAAGCATGCGAGCGGATTTTTCGTCATACCAAGGCGAAGGCCCGCAGGCTTGCTGGTGGCAAGTCAAGGGACTTCAACGCCGGTATGGCGGAAAAGATGCCGCATGATTGTATAGGTTTAGGTTGAGATTAGTATTACCCCGCATTCCGTTGCGGGGTTTTGTTTTCACCGTCCTCGGCGGAGCGCTCCGGAGGCATGCCCGCTTCCTGGGCGATGCGCGTCTCCGCCAGCAGGAACCAGTATTCCAGGTTTGCCACCTCGCGGCGGGGCGGCTGCTGGATGCGGCGCAGCCACGCTTGCAGCTTGTCCATGTCGGCCACCTCACTGGGCCGCCCGGGATACGCCCATCATGTCCTCGAAGGTGAACAGGCGACCCAGGCGGTTGGCGGCGGCCCGATCCACGTGGGCTGTGCGGAATTTCGGCGCCCTGTACCAAAAACCAAAGATACTCCGCTTCCATATGAATACCAGGTAAGTGATCCTGAACATAAAGGCTGTACCTCCCCCATCGTGCTTGCGCGGTCGGTTTTCCGCGCTCCATGGTGAAAGTATACAGCGGGATGTGTCCGAAAAAACGCCCGCGAAGATGATTCGGGGCGTTGGGATGTACCGTTTTTGGGCCTTGAAGCGGATTTATTCTGTCAAAATGTGTTCGATAAACATAGGGCAAGATCCTTCGCTGTGCTCAGTATGACACCGATACGCCCGTCATACTGAGTGTGGCGAAGGATCTTGCCATTTCAAGTCGATGCGTCTAAAAATTCTCCCACAAAAAAGCCTTCAGCTTCAGGGCGGCGGCGTCCTCGTCCTCACCTTCCACGGTCAGTTTTACCAAATCGCCCTGCTTGACGCCCAGGCCCATCAGCCCCAGGATGCGCTTGGCGTCCGCGGAGCGCTCCCCGAGGGTCATGGTGACGCTGGAAGCGTACTTCTTGGCCTCCTGCACCAGCAGGCCGGCGTGGCGGGCGTGCATACCCACGGGCGCCTTGACGGTATACATAAACGATCTCACAAACGCTGTTCCTCCGGATATGATATTGTGGCTATCCTGGCGTCAGGTTGCCGCCGCTGTTTTTTTACTTCCTGCCCGGCACCCAGCGCAGGCCCCAGTTATAGGCCTTGTCCATCTGGGGATGGCCGTCGAAGAACGTCACCTGCTTTTCCACGCTGAAGCCGTCGTCGCCGTTGTTCTCAAGCAGCGCGATGGCACACATGCGGCGGGCGTTGTTGTACTCGTCCATGCGCACGATGATATCCTCGTTGCCGGGGTAGCGCAACGTGACCACGCCGTTGGCGGTCTGCCAGTCGGCCGCGCCCTCATAGATGAAGGTGTACACCAGCACCCGTTGGATCTCGGGAATCTTCGCGCCGTTGATGCGCAGGTTCTCGCCTGCCGCGGACGCGCCGGTGCGGTCGTCGCCGTCCAGCGCCATCCAGGGCTCTTGGTCCAGGTGGCCGAAGGCATTGCCCAGGGCCTGAACGGTGCCCTTGCGGCCGTTTTTCAGCTCGTAAAGGCAGCCCAGGTCCAGGTCGATGGGGCGGGGGCTAAACAAAAAGCGCTTTTTCGGCTGATCCCAGTTCAGGTTGATCAGTATTTCCCCGATGGGCACCTTCTTCTTCAGGTTGACCTTTTGTCCCTTCTTCAGTTCAACTGCCATATGTCTTACCTCCTTTAACGGTCAGCGGGCATTGTACTTCGCCATGAAATCCCTGCGGATGTTCTCGAGCTTTACCTGATCCTGATGGCGCTGGTCCTGGGCGGACTGTTGCAGCTTCCGGGTCTCCTCGATACCGCCGACGATGGTCTTCCAGCTCTTTTCCAGGGTCTCGGCCTGGATCGACGGCGTTCCGGCCAACCTGGCGGTGGCTTTTGTCTGCTCCACGGTGTTGCGGGCGTTTTTCAGAAGCATCTCATTGGTACGCCGCTCCAGCATCGACAGGGCGTCGGATTGCAGCTTCTGGCGCTTCAGCATGATGGCCTGCGCCAGGGCCTGCTTGAACACGGGCAGCGTGATGATGAACGCCGAATTGATCTTGCGCACCAGGTTCAGGTTGTTGTACTGCATGGCCTTGATCATCGGTATCGATTGCAGGGCCACGGCTTCGGCGGTGCGCAGGTCCAGCGTGCGCTGCTGGAGCATGGTCTTCGCCTGCTCAAGGGTTTGCAGCTCGAAGGAGATGGACTGGTCGCCGGTGCGCTCCATCTCGGCCTTGCGCTGGGCCATGTAGTCCTCGATCTCCTTGCAGCCCTGGTCCCCGGCCACGATGTACTTCTCCAGGTCATGGAAGTACTGCACGTTGGCCTGGAACATCTGCTCCAGCTTCTCGTTGGAGCGCTTGATCTCGGCCTCGTAGCCCCTCAGCTGCACGTAGATCCTGTCCACCTCGTCGCCCATGGTGTTGTACTTGGTCAGTATGCGCTCCAACTGGCCGCGCACGTTGCCCAGCAGCCGCCCGAACAGCTTCGGGCTGTCCCTGAATTCGTCGATGTCGAACTTCGACATGATCCGTGCCAGCGATTCCAGCATCTGGCTGGACTGGTCCATCTGGCCCAGATTCATGCTGCGCAGCACCACGTCCGACGCCTTCGAGATCTCCTCCACGGTCTTCGCGCCGAAGGTGACGATGGTCGTCATGTCGCCGATGTCGATCTGGCTGGTGAGCCGGTCGATCTCATCGGAATCCACCAGCCGGGCCACCGTCCTGTCCCGGTCCTCCAGGATGTCGTAGGGCTTTTCCTCCACCGGCTCCAGCGTCAGCGTGGGCTGCAACGCCTGGGCGGGGCCTTCAAGATTCAGCGCCATGTCAGTTCTCCCTTCTGAACAGTCTGTCGAACCAGCTGGCCGGCTTGAGCTGGGGAATGGCGTCCAGCTCGGGGGGCGTCAGGTCGTAGACGTATTCGCCGATCTGGTGCTCCACCGGCAGGTTGTCCGCCAGGAAGCGTTCAATGGTCTGGTAGCCGGTGGGCACGAAAAGCGCCACGTCGAAGCCCAACAAATTCAGCAGTGTCAGCAGTATCGCGTCCTGGAGCGTCGCGCCGTTCTCCTTCGCGTCCACGCACACCACCTTGGGGCTCTTGCGGGTGAAGTCGAAGGCTTGCAGCATCCGCAACAGCGCCTTCCCCATGCCCAAAGCAGTCGCCAGCACGGTGTATTCAGTGCCGTTAACGAACGTACCCTTGATAATGCGGCGGTCCAGCATCAGCTGGAGCTTGTCGAAGATGTGCTCCTGCAACGCCTCCCGCAGCAGGCCGAAGGGATAGCGGCGGTCCCGCTTCAACCCCTCCCGGTCGATTCGGTCGTTCTTCAGGTATTTCTGGGCCAGCGCCTGGAAAGAATCCCCTTCCTGGGGCATGGGCAACTGGCGAACGTACAGCGCGTCCTCACCCGCAAGCTGCCGCACCTTCTGCCAATAGGCGGACAGCTTGCCACCCTCCACGCCGGAAACCTTGGCATACAGCACCGGTATGTTCACGCTCGCACCATCGGCGCTGAACCCGGGGCGATAGCGCAGCTCCTGGTCCCAAAGGATGAACAGCTCGTCCCAGGTGGTGCGCAGGGTGACGGCGTTCGCCCTGGCAAACTGGCGGTTGCGGTAGATGCCGGAATCGGCGTACAGCAGCGCATCCAGATCGCGCTCCGCGCTTGCGGCCATGGTGCTCAGCCGCAGTGTGGCGTCGTCCCGGGGAAACTTCGTCGCGTCCAGAGATTCCTCTCCCGTCAGCTCCAGCAGCATGTCGTCCGCGAGGGCACAGGGTTTTCCCTGGTTTGGCACCGGCAGCAGCACGTCCACCGGCATCCGGGCCAGCCAGCGCACGTACAGCGCGTCGTCTGCGTCGGCGCAGCCGCCCATCAGTATGAAGGCGGGCACCTCCCCCGGCTTCCATCCCCTCAGCAGCGGGCCATGCCAGCGGCGGATGCGGCACAGCAGTACCACTGCCGCCGTCAGCAGGCGGTTGGGGTTGGACTGGTCCTTCTCGGCGAGGCGCATGACCTGCGTGAAGGCCCGCTGCATCAGCCGCTGCAGCGCGTCGGGGGCGTCTGCGGGCAGGTTGCCCGCCAGGTCCACGATCATCTCCTCCGCCGAAGCGTAGCGGCTGCGGCGGCGGATGGCGTTCAATTCCTCCGGCTCGGGCTTCGGCAGGGGGCCGTCGATGGCCGCCACCTTCCGCTCCGCAGCCATCAGCTGCTGGTAGAAGCGATGCAGGTCGTTCAAATAGTCCAGCTTGTCCCGCACGCCCCGCAGGCGGATGAAGCCATTGTACAGAAGGTTCGGGGCGTCCCCCCGGGATTGGGGCGGCACCAGCAGCTGGCTGTAGTCCGGCTCGGTCATCCAGGCATTGGTACAGATGTCCCAGGCGGGCGGGGCAAAGTAGTTTTCAGCGCGGACAGGAGCCGAGCGAGGCGGGGTATTGACGCGGTTGCCGGTTGCCGGCGGGGGCGGCGTTGCGCCGCCCGTCCCCGTTTCCCCGGTGGCTTGGGGCTGGCGCCGCCCTGAAGGACTTGCTCCGCTGCGCAACGGCGCCCCTGCAGAGGGAGCGGGATCAGTCGGTTGGGGCACGGGCGGGCGGCGATTCGCCGCCCCTGCAGGGGTATTGCGATTCGCCGGTTGGGGGGCAGGCAGGGTGGTCGCCGCCATCTCCTTCCGGAACGATCTCAACGTGAAGTCCTCCGGGAACGGACCCATACCCGCCCCGGTATACAGCTGGCTCCGCTTCGATTCGGGATCCACCCTCAGATAGGCTTCATCCCCGCCGGTCAGAACCATCAGCACGTCGGTGCCCATATCCCGCAGCATGGCCAGCATCGTCAGCTCGTGGGCGGTAATCGCCTCGCCGAAGTACAGCAGCTTGGGCAAGTCATCCCGCCCCAGCAGGGGCATCAGCCGCTCAAAGCGGTAGTACAGCCAGCACATCAGCTTGATATACAGGTTTTTCAATACCCCCGCGGGCTTGCCCCTGCGGGTCAGCTCGCCGTACTGCTGCTCCAGGCCCTCTGCGAAGGCATGGCGGCTGGCAGCGCTCATCCGGGGCATCCACCTTTCGAGGGCTGCCTCGGCGAAGGCGGCAGTGGGCTCGAAGTCCGGGCCCAGCACCTGCATCATGTAGCCGGTTTGGGTATCGTCGGGATTGGGGATGCGGTTCTCGATGATCATGCCCCACTGGCGGGCCATCTCGTGAAAGCGCCAAACGCCCTCCCCCACCTGGGTCGACCAGGCACACACCCGCGCCATGAACGCCCCGGCGGGCCTCCGTCGGGACAGGGGCAGCGCGAAATCATCGAGGTTGGTCAGTGTCGATCGTTCATGCATGGCTTTACCTCTGGTAGCGCGACATGTTGTTTCGGTTCATCACGAAGCCCAACACCGTGCCCACCAAGCCGCCCACGATGTGGCCCAGCTGGGAGATATTGTCCGCCACGAACAGGCCCTCGTAGACCTGCTGGCCGATGTAAAGCACGGCAACGAGTATAAACGTCAGCGGTATGGTGTGGCCGTCAGTGCTGGTGATAGACGAGAGCAGCACCATGGCGAACACGATGCCGCTGGCCCCCAGCAGCGCCACATTGGGAAAGAAGACCATGTTCAACACCGCCGTGGCGATGGCCGTGGCCAGCATGACGAACACGAGGTTCTTGGTGCCGTACTTCTCCTCCAGCATCGGCCCGAGGATCAGCAACAGCATCATGTTGTTCAGCAGGTGGCCCCAGTCCGCATGACCCAGCACGTGGGTCACGCACCGCAGCCACGTCAGCGGGCTTAACAGGCTGGAGCGGTAGGTGCTGAACAGCAGCCGGTTGCTGGCCCCGTGGGTCACCACATTCAGCACCTGCACGGCCACGCAAGCCAGCGCGAATATGAGAACCGCCGGGGAATTGAAGGTGATCCTGAGTTTTGGGCGGTTGTTGGTCATGATGACCCCTCCTTGGGCGGCAAATCAAAATTTGAGTGACAAGTGGCCAGTGATTAGTGGCTAGTGAAGGAGGAAATCCTTGCGGATTTCTTTTGACAAAAAGGACTGAGAAGCGTTGAAACCTCTGTTGTTTCTCTTGAATCAAACAAATCCCGTAGGGATTTGCACCACCACTAATCACTAACCACTAACCACTAATCACTCAATTCTGATTCATCGGGCACAGCTCGATAAATCAGAATTGTACCGTTCCTTCCACAAACGGGGACAGGTTGCCCTGTCCCCGCCATTGTTCACTTCATCAGACGTTCACGCCGTAGTTCTTGCACAGCGCGTACAGGCCGCCCTGGTAGCCAGCGCCGACGGCATTGAACTTCCAGTCGCCGCCGCTGCGGTAGATCTCGCAGACCACCAGTGCCGTCTCGATGGAAAAATCCTCGCCGAGGTCGTAGCGCAGCTCCTCGATGCCCACGGTATCCTGCTCGCCGGCGCGGCGGGCAACGCGCACGTAGGCGTTGGAGACCTGGCCGAAGTTCTGGCGGCGCTCCTGGGCCTCGTAGATGGTCACGGTGATGGCGATCTTCTCCACGTCAGCGGGCACCTTGGTGAAGTCGATAAACAGGGTCTCATCGTCGCCGCCGGAGCCGCCGGCCAGGCTGTCGCCGGTGTGGGTCACGGCCCCACTGGGGTCCTGGAGGTTGCCGTAGAACACGAAGTCCTCATCCTTGCGCACCTTGCCGTTCGCGCCCAGCAGGAAGGCACAGGCATCCAGGTCGAAATCGTAGCCACCGCTGTAGCGGTTGGTGTCCCAGCCCAGGCCCACGAGCGCCAGCTTCACACCCTTGTTCAGGCTGACCTTCTGGCCTTTGGTAAGATTGATTGCCATGGTTGTTCCTCCTTTTCATGCATCAAATTCGAATACTTGTCGCTGTTTTGAACGGGGCACTGCCTCAGCTTGCCCTGTGGCCAGCCAACTCACCGAGGCGGGAGTTGGCCAGCAAGACGTTGTTACTGCTGCTTGTTCATGATCACCTTGCGGACCACGTCGATGGGGATCACCAGGAAGGCGATCACCGCGCAGACCAGCCAGGTGGTGGCCGTCAGGGCGTGGACGCTCAGCACCTCGCCGCCGAAGGTGACGAAGATAAACTGGGCCAGGAAGATCACGCCCATGACGATCAGGAAGTTGCGGTTGCGGCCGATGTTCTCAAACACATTGGTGTGCTCGGTGCGGGCGTTGAAGCCATTGAAGGTGATGGCCATCATGAAGGTGGCGAACACCGCGGAGTTCAAATACCTGCGCATAAGATCATAGGCCAAATCAGCCATGTCTCTGGATGTCGTATAAAGGGCACCCTGTCCAAAGAGATTGAGTACGGCCGGCTGTACGAAGCGGATGCACAGGCAGGCGGCGGTGATGTACAGCGCCGAGACGATGACCTCGATCAGCATCGCCTTGGACACGATCGATGCGTCCCTGGGAATGGGCTTTTCCTTCATATACTCCTTCAGCGCCGGTTCGGAGCCGAAGGCGATGGCGGCCAGGGTGTCCATGGCCAGGTTGATCAGCAGCAGCTGGACGACGGTGAGGATCTGGTTCTCGCCGAAGAACGGGGCCAGGAAGCAGGTCAGCACCGCGGCCACGTTGACGGTCAGCTGGAAGATCAGGAACTTGCGGATGCTCTTGAACATCGTGCGGCCGTAGAGTATGGCCTTGTCGATGGAGGTGAAGTTGTCGTCGAGTATGGTGATGTCGCCGGCCTCCTTGGCCACCTCGGTGCCGGAGCCCATGGCGAAGCCCACGTCGGCCTTCTTCAGGGCGGGCGAATCGTTCACGCCGTCGCCGGTCATGCCCACCACCAGGTTCAGCTCCTGGGCGATGCGCACCAGGCGGCTCTTGTCGGTGGGCAGCGCGCGGGCCACCACCCTCAGGTTGGGCAGCAGCTGTTTCAGCTCGTCGTCGCTCTTCTGGGCCATCTCGGCAGAGGTCATGGCCACGTCGGAGGGCTCGCGCAGCAGGCCGGCCTCCCGGGCGATGGCCACGGCGGTCTCCTTGCGGTCGCCGGTCACCATGACCACCTGGATGCCCGCGTCCTGGACCTCTTTAATGGCGGGAATGACCTCCTTGCGCACGTTGTCGCGGATGGACAGCACGCACACCAGGGTCAGGTCGTTGCCCTCCGGGTCGCCCTCGGTCTTTGCCACGCCCAGCAGGCGCATGGAGCGGCCCGCCTGGGCATCCATGTAGGTCAGCAGCGCGGACTGGGTGTCGTGGTCCAGGGGCCGCACCGTGCCCGTCTCGTCGATGAAGTAATCGCAGCGGTCGATGATGCGCTCCGGCGCGCCCTTCAGGTAGGTGACGGACTTGCCATTCCGGGTGACGGTCACGTCACTCATCTTCTTGGTGGAGTTGAAGGGATTGAAGGAGATGACCTCCTCCTTGCTCATGTTCGCCACGGCGTCCTCGCCCAGCAGGAAGGCCATCATGGCCCGGTCGGTGCTGTTGCCGCCGAGAATCTCATTGCCGGAGACGGTGGCGGAGTTGTTGATGCCGATGCCGGTCACCACATCCGCCTGCATGGCGGGGGGCAGCTCGTTGAGCTTCGTGAAGATGCGCTGGTTGCCGGTGGCCAGCTCCACCACGGACAGGCGGCCCTCGGTGATGGTGCCGGTCTTGTCGGTGAACAGCACCGACAGGCTGCCGGCGGTCTCAAGGCCGTTGATCTTGCGCACCAGCACGTTGTCCTTGATCATGCGGATGCTCTGGAAGGACAGCAGTATGCTGGTCAGCATCGGCAGGCCCTCAGGCACCGCGCAGATGATGATGGTGACGGCTACGGTGACGGCCTCGATGATCAGCGTGGCCCAGCTGGCAAAGGTGGGCTCCACCTTGCCGCCGATGACGTTGACCAGGATCACGCCGATGATGATGGCGATGGCGCCGATGTAGCCGAAGGTGGAAATCTGCTTGGCCAGCTTGGCCAGCTTCACCTGCAGGGGCGTCTGGCGGGTGTCCTCCTGGACCTCCAGGGCCAGCTCGCCGAACAGGGTCTTGTCGCCGACGACCTTGACCTCCAGGTAGCCCTCGCCGCCGCACACCAC
The DNA here is from genome assembly GCA_900318045.1 of uncultured Eubacteriales bacterium. Lineage (GTDB taxonomy): Bacteria > Bacillota > Clostridia > Christensenellales > Aristaeellaceae > UBA2862. The sequence goes on along the minus strand of ONJE01000011.1, from coordinate 4,431 downwards.
GGTGCCGCGATAGGCGTAGTGGGTGTTCAACAGGTCCTTGATGTCATAGGCCTCGCCCTCGGGGTTGGGGCGCTTGGGGGCCTCCTCGGTCTCGCCGTTCAGGGCGGCCTGGTCCACCATGACCTCGCCCTCCACGATCTCGCCGTCGGCGGGCAGCTTATCGCCGGCCTGGAGGAAGATGATGTCCCCCACCACGACCTCGGACACGTGGATCTCGTGCAGCTGGCCGTCACGGAGCACCTTGGTAACCTCCTTGGACTCCTCCTCGGCCTTCAGCAGGCTGGCCTTGCCCTCCTGGCTGTGCTCGGAGAAGGACGCCACGCCGTTGGCCAGCAGGATTGCGATCAGCACGCAAACCGGCTCGTACCACTCGGCCTTGTGCATCAGCCAAAGCACCACCTGCACGGCCAGGGCCACCAACAGGATCATGATCATCGGATCCTTGAAGCCCTCGAGTATCTTTTTCCACAGCGGGTCCGGCGGTATCTGGGTCAGGCTGTTCGAACCGTTCTTGCGGCGGCTCTCCTCCACCTGCTGCCGGGTCAGGCCAGTCAGTTTCATTTCCACAAGCCTCCAATTTCTCTGTTTTCAACGTCTGTCGTCGTTTGATTTGTGACATTGTTCATTATAAACGCTGGCGGCTCAAAAAGCAATAGCGGGGGGCCAAATTGTCTGCGGGAGCCCCCAAAAACCACAAAACAGGCTTCCGTAACGCGGAAACCTGTCTTGCGGTTGATTGCCCTGTCGGGGGCCGAGCAGAAATTATTTATCTGCACAAGTCCTTACCATTCCACCTTTTCCAGCGCCACGGCGGTGCGACAGGGCAGGTACAGCCTGAAGCCGAAGCCGAATTCCGTGTCCTCTGGGTGATAGATGGTCTCGGTGCTGATGCGGGACTGGCCGCCGTAAGGCTCGTCATCGCTGGAGAACACCACGCGATAGCCCCCGGGCCCGGTCAGCCGGCAGTTGACGAACACGTCCTCCTGGGACCAGGAGGGGTGCAGGTTGAATGCGTACAGCATGCCGCCCCGGGCGAATATGACCAGCTTCCTGTCGTTGTCAAGCCACAGGCTCTCGGCGGGGCCGGAGGTGTGGATGTGGTAGGTATTGATATGGAAGGTCATGGCCCGGTCAAAGTTGGCCAGCCACTCGTATTTGTAGTCCGGGCTCTTCACCAGCGACCATTGGCGGCGGGCATAGTGATAGCTCCAGTTGTTGCCCTCCCGGGGGAAGTCCACCCACTCGGGGTGGCCGAACTCATTGCCGATAAAGTTCAGGTACCCGTTGGGGGCCGTGGCGCAGGTCAGGAACCGGATCAGCTTGTGCATGTCGATGGCCCTATCCATGCTGGGGCTGTGGTAGTCCTTCATCATGCCGGTGTACATCTCCGCATCGGCCATGCGGAAGATCAGCGACTTGTCACCCACCAGCGCCTGGTCGTGGGATTCGGCGTAGGAAATGGCCATCTCGCCGGGGCGGCAGCTGGTCATCTCATGCCAGATGTAGTGCATGTTCCAGTCTTCCTGCATCTGGTCCTTCACCAGCTTGATCCACATGTCCGGCACGCCCATGGCCAGTCGGTAGTCAAAGCCGACGCCGCCGCATTCCAGGGGCAGGCACATGCCCGGGAACCCGCTCATGTCCTCGCATACGGTCATGGCCTTGGGGTTGTATCCGTGGACCATCTCATTGGCCAGCATCAGGTATACGCGGCCATCCACATTGGTATTCATCGAGAAATACTTGTTGTAATTGTCGAAGGCGTCCATGCCGTGGTTCTCGTACATCATGCTGGTGACGCCGTCGAAGCGGAAGCCGTCGAAGTGGAACTCCTCCTGCCAGTACTTCAGGTTGGACAGCAGGTAGTGGATCACTTCATACTTGCCGTAATCGAACACCCGGGTCTTCCAGGCATCGTGCCAGCCCCGGCCACCGTACAGGAAATACTGGTCGTCGGTGCCGTCCAGCATGTTCAGGCCCTCGCCCTCGTTGGGGCAGGCGTGGCTGTGCACCACGTCCAGCAGCACCGAGATGCCCATGCCGTGGGCCTTGTTGATCAGGTATTTCAGGTCCTCCGGCGTGCCGTAGCGGTAGGAGGGCGCGAAGAAGTTGGTCACCTGGTAGCCGAAGGAGGCGTAGTAGGGGTGTTCCTGTATGGCCATCAGCTGAATGGTGTTGTAGCCGGCGTACTTGATCCAGTCCAGGGTCTCGTCCGCGAACTCCCGGTAGGTGCCCACCCGGGGCTCCTCCTGGGCCATGCCGATGTGGGCCTCGTAGATCATCGGGGCCTCGGGGCGACGCACGCCGTAGTAATCCCCGTCGGTCCACTGGAAGGGCTCGTCGGGCTGCCAGATCTGGCCGCAGAGGGTCATGGTGCTCTCGTCCAGCACGCAGCGGGTGATCCAGGCGGGTATGCGCTCAAAGGCGCTGCCCTGCCGGCCAACCATCAGCTTGACAAACTGCCCGTGCTTCAGGGCGTCCGCGCCCTCCAGCTCGATCTCCCACACGCCGCCACCGATGTTGGTCAGCGGGTGGTCGTAGGGCTCCCAGTCGTTGAAATCGCCCTTCAGCCAAACGGCGTCCGCCCCGGGCAGCCAGTCCCTGAACACCCAGCCGGTGTCAGTGCGGTGGAAGCCAAAGTAGTGATGGCCGTTGGCGAAGTCGACGATGCTGCCGTCGCCGGCCAGGTGCCAGCGCGTGTCGTTGTAACGGTCGAGATGCATCCGTATGTCCCCCGCATGGGGGCCCAGCCATGGATCTTTCTCCATCAGAAGCCATACGGCGTTGTCCACATGTATCATTCAAAAAACCACCTTTATAATCTGAATGCGCATCCAGCGCTGTGGGTACACCCTGAGTGAAAACCGAGGGACATTGCGGCGTCGCCTGCGCCGCCACGGCATTCTGCCCAGGCGTGGAAACCGATGGCGGCGCGGGCGCCGCCGCTACGCACACCACAAATCGCCACTCTGCCGCTTTTCGCGGTAAATCACTGCCAGTTCCACTGGGCAAGTATGCCCTGTATGGTCGCGCCATCGGCCGTGGCGATGGCGATGAAGTGGGTCTCGTCGCCAGCACGGGTGAAAGCCCGCTGCTCCACACCGTCGCTGGTCTTGTTGCCGGTCAGCGCCCAGCCGTTGGCGATCAGCTTCGCCGCGGCGACCTCGGGCGTCATGGAGGTGTCGATGCCCTCGATGCAGTACCTGGGGCTCAGGACGGAGGCAACGGCCACCGTGCAGCTGGACGAGGTCATGCTCAGGGCCAGCTCGCCGTCCCGGCACACCACCGTGCCGGCGGGCGCGTCCTCGTCCCGCTCCAGGCCCAGCTTTTGGGCGTACAGCGCGTAGGTCGCGGGGTCGTTGGTCAGGCTGCCGTAAACGTCCTTCAGCCTGGCCTTGACGTTGACCTCCACTGCCTGGATCAGGCCGTTGTGGGTCTTGACCGCCACACTGGTGCTGCCCTTGCGCACGCCGGTGATCACGCCCTCGGCGTTCACCGTGGCGATCTTGCGGTTCTGGGAGGCGTACTTGTAGAACGCGTCGCTGCCCTCGTCCACACTGGGCGACAGCTTGAAGCTCTCGCCCACCTGGATGTCCACCACGGGCACGTTCAGGCTCAGCGTGGTGGGCGCCTTGCCGCCCAGCACATAGACGTCGCACGCCGCGGTCCTGTCGTTGTAGGTCGTCACGGTGATGGTGGCCTTGCCGCCGGCCAGGGCCGTCACCCTGCCCTCGGCGTCCACCGTAGCCACCTTTTCATTGCTGCTGGCAAAGGTCAGCGCGGAGGCGCTGCCGCTGGACAGCTTCACGGCCAGTTCCTTCACATCGCCCACGGAAAGCACGGCGCTGTCATCAGACAGCGACACCCGCTTCGGCGCGGCAACCACGGTTACGTGGCACACGCCCAGCAGCGTCTTGTCGAACCCGACGGCGATGGTGGCCTTGCCCTTGCGCAGCGCGGTGATGACGCCGTCAGCGTCCACCGTGGCCACCCTGGTATTGTCGCTCTTGTACTTCAGCGCCTGGCCAGCGGTCACCGCTATGGCCGAGATGTCGAACTTGCAGGTCTCCCCCCTGCCCAGCTTTACGCTCGAAGACGGCGTCTGGCCGAAGCTCTCGGCCCCGGCGACGACCGAAATACCCATCACGGACGCCATCAGCAGCGCCAGCGCCACCATGCGCGCGATCCAGCGGTACTTCATTGTCGATTCCTCCCATGTATCCCATAATATGTGCTGTCATTATAAGCCCGGGACACACGGCAAGCAAGGACACCGGTAGGAGTATTTGTGGACAATAATAAGACTGGATATTCTGATTTGGCGCGGGCTATCGCCCGCTTGAAGGGGGACAGGTCCCCCTTCAATACATCCTCCTCAGATTTGCCTGAAATCGCAAGCGATTTCCGGTCGGGCGGCGCTGCACCTCAAAT
>ONJE01000352.1 GCA_900318045.1 uncultured Eubacteriales bacterium | reverse complement strand
CTTCCTTCCACGAGAACGACCTCTTCCGTCAGCCCTTCGGGCTGCCACCTTCCCCTGAACCGCTCCCTTCGGTCGCTGGGGAAGGCTTTGACAACCGCGCCAGCCGCTATTTCTAATCCCTAATCCCTAATCCCTAATCCCTGCGCCTCTCCCCCACAAATCAGAATTTACCTGACAGAATAATTACCACCTACAACCCAAAACCTAATCCCCCCATCTCGTCGATCCAAAAAACGTGAAAAGTCATTCCCCTGTTGTCGGGATCGCCAATTTATGGTAAAATGACTGCTGGAATGATGAATTCGGGGCGTATGACAATCATGGCGGGCACCGGTGGAGGATGATGGGATGAGGACAGGCGGCACGAACAAGGTCATAACGGTACCCAATATGCTGACCACGCTGCGGATACTGCTCGTCCCCGCCTTCATCCGGGCCTATTTCCACAGGCCCGGCCTCGTTCCGGTGCTGATCCTCGCCCTGTCCGCCCTGACGGACCTGCTGGACGGGCAAATCGCTCGCCGCTTCAACCAGGTCAGCGATCTGGGCAAGCTGCTGGACCCCATCGCGGACAAGCTCACCCAGGGGGCCATGCTCATCTGCCTGCTCAGGCGCTTCCCCCGGTTTTGGATCCCGTTGGTTCTCATGATCGTGCGGGAGGCGTTCGTGGGCGTTACCAGCCTGCTGGCGATCAGGCAATCGGGGCATGTCGAAGGCGCGGAGATGCACGGGAAGGTGGCGACGGTGATGCTGTACGCATTGGCGCTGTCCCACCTGCTGTTTGGCGATATGCCCCGGGCCCTGTCCGACGCGCTGATTGCCGCGACCACCGCTGCAATGGCTGTATCCTTTGCCCTGTACGCGAAGAAGAACCTGGGGATCGTGCGGCAGGCCCATGGGCACAAATACACAAGGAGCTGATTGAATGGACACCATCATCAAAATCGCGGAAGAGCAGGGTATGAAGCTGCTCGGCGGCATCATCGTCATCGTAGTGGGAATCATACTGGTTCGCTGGCTCCTGAAGCTGCTGGGGCACAGCGAGCGTTTCACAAAGATCGAACCCACGATCAGGGGCTTCCTGCACAACCTGATCAAGGTTGTGCTGTACATCATCGTCGTGCTGACGGCGGCAAACGTGATGGGCATTCCCCTGACGAGCTTCGTGACGCTGCTGGGCTCCGCCGGCGTGGCCGTATCCCTGGCCATGCAGGGGGCGCTGAGCAACCTGGTCGGCGGGTTGACGCTGTTGCTGCTGAAGCCGTTCGTGGTCGGGGATTACATCAAAATCGGTGAAACGGAGGGCACGGTCAAAAGCATCGGCACCTTCTTCACGGAGTTCACGACGGTGGACAACCGGCACGTCTCCCTGCCCAACAGCAGCCTGACGAATACGGCGATCGTGAACTATTCCCGGGAGGGGACGAGAAGGCTCGATGTGACGTTCGGCGTCAGCTACGACGCGGATATCGACCACACGGTCAGGACGCTCCGGGAGGCCGTGAGCATGACCAACGGTATCCTCGACCAGCCCGAGCCCCTCATCAGGCTGAACGAATGCGGCGACAGCAGCCTGACGTTCCTGATCCGGGTCTGGTGCAAATCCGCGGATTACCTGGATGTGAACTGGGACCTGATCGAGAATGGAAAGCGCCTGCTGGACCGTGAGAAGATCGAAATCCCCTATCCGCAGATGGATGTCCATATGAGGTGATTTCAGGGGTTGGGTTTTAGAAGTCGGGGAATGGCGGCTGAGGTTCCTTGACATCATGCTTTGCGCCTCTGTTATGATAAAGGCGCGAAGCCAGCCACCAGGGACCTCATCCGTCTTGCCGCTTCGCGGCAATCCACCTTCCCCAAAGGGGAAGGCTTTGGGAAACGTATTCGCTAAGTTGATGACATTGCCTGAAGGAGAAGGCTTGGCGGTGACAGTGCTTCGACAGACAACGGGGGCGGTACTTCTGTCTCAAACAGAAGTACCGCCCCCGGTTTTGGCAAACCGTTCCGGATAATTAAGCGTTCTCCTCTTCCTTGGCCTCGGCCATTTCCTTTTCCATCTTCTCGGCCTGTTCCACCTCTTTGGCGATGACATCGGCGTCGTAGCGGATGACGACATCGTTGTACTTCACCAGCATATGGTCCAGGACGGTCTCGTCGTTCTCGTTGGCCAGGATGATCAGGGCCAGGTCGCCCTCTTCCAGCTTCTTGGCCGCCTGCGCGATCAGGGTCTTGCTGTCCAGCTTGTCCTCCTTGTCCACGGCCTTGCCCACCAGAGCGCCGGTAGCGCCGCCCAGCAGCACGCCGAGGGGGCCGCCCAGGATGCCGATCAGGCCGCCGATCAGGCCGCCCTTCACGGTGTCGTTGGAGGTGAGGTTCTCGGAGGTGAAGTTGTCGCACAGCTTGAGCTCGCCGCCCTTGCGCTTCATCAGGGACATCTGAAGGATAGTGGTGCCGTTGATTTCGGGGGTCTCGGCCAGGGCTTTCAGAGCCTTGCGGGCCTCCTCTTCGGAAGCGAACATCGCGCCTACGATATTGTACATGTTGCATACATCCTTTCGAATTGAATTGGTGACTGTACACCTTGACTTTAATTATAAAATAAAGCAGCCAATTGGTCAACCATATTGCGACATTTTGTTACAATATATTTTACGCCGGCATCGGCGCGGGCCGGTAATCCGACATGGTGTTTGGTTTGGTTGCAGATGATTCGGGGTTCATTGGTTATGATCTGATTTGGCGGGCTGAGGCTCAGGGATTAGGGATTAGGGAATAGGGATTAGGGATTAGGAATAGCTGCTGCCGCGAACAAAAGCCTTCCCCAGCGACCAAAGGGAGCGATTCAGGGGCATCGAGCGCCTGGAAAAATGTCCAGTGGACATTTTTCAGTGGTTCGAGCGCCCGGAAAACTCTCCAGTGGAGAGCATGGACGCTTTGCTAGACACCCTGCGGGTGTTGTAGC
>ONJE01000350.1 GCA_900318045.1 uncultured Eubacteriales bacterium | reverse complement strand
CGAAAAGGGCGATGCCGGTACAGCGTGTACGTTTTCATAATCACGCGGCAGCCGCCATTCCTGTTCCCTGTTCCCTGTTCCCTGTTCCCTCGTCTCCCCCACAAATCAGAAGTTACCGCTTCAACCCGAAAGGAAACACCATGAGGCAAGTCACTTACACCATCGAATCCAACGGTTCCCTGACCGGAGGGGTCTACCGCGCGACCCTGCGGGGCGACACCTCGGCCATCACCCGGCCGGGTCAGTTCGTCAACATCGCTCTGGACGGCCTGTTCCTGCGCCGGCCCATCTCCGTATGCGACTGGGACGAAGACGGCCTGACCCTCATCTACAAGGTCGTGGGCAGGGGCACCGAACAGCTTTCCCGGATGGCCCCGGGGCAAACCCTCGACGCCCTGTCCGGCCTGGGCAACGGCTACGATATTGCCGCCTGCCCTGACAACCCCGTATTGGCGGGCGGCGGTGTGGGCGTGCCCCCGCTGTACGGCCTGGCAAAGCGAATGTTGGCCGCTGGAAAGAAGCCAACAGTTGTTTTGGGCTTCAATACCGCGGCGGAAATTTTCTACGACATGCAGTTCGCCGCCCTGGGCGTGGCCGTCTCCGTGGCCACCGTGGACGGTACAGCGGGCGTAAAGGGCTTTGTCACCGCACTGATTCCCGAGGGCGCCTACGTCTGCGCCTGCGGCCCAGAGCCGATGCTGAAGGCCGTATACAACAAGGCCGCCGGCGGGCAATTCTCCTTCGAGGCCCGCATGGGTTGCGGCTTTGGCGCCTGCATGGGCTGCACCTGCAAAACCGTCACCGGCCACAAGCGCATCTGCAAGGAAGGACCGGTGCTGTTCAAGGAGGAGATACTATGGTAGACCTCTCCGTCGCCCTCTCCGGTGTGAAGCTGTCCAACCCCGTCATCCCGGCCAGCGGCACCTTCGGCTTCGGCTACGAGTTCGCCGACCTCTATGACATCGACATCCTCGGCAGCATCTCGCTGAAGGGCAGCACCCTCAAGGCCCGCTACGGCAACCCGCTGCCCCGCATCGCGGAGTGTCCATGCGGCATGCTCAACAGCGTGGGCCTGCAAAACCCCGGGGTGCGCGCCGTGATCGACGAAGAGCTGCCGAAGCTGGCACAGGTATTCCACAAGCCCGCCATCGCCAACATCAGCGGGTTTTCCATCGACGAATACGTGGAATGCGCGGCACTGTTCGACGCCGACCCCCACATCGGGCTGTTGGAGATCAACGTCAGCTGCCCCAACGTCCATGGCGGCGGTATGAGCTTCGGCACCGACCCCGCCTGCGCGGCGGAGGTCACCCGGGCGGTGAAGGCAGCTGTGAAAAAGCCGGTTTACATCAAGCTGACCCCCAACGTCACCGACATCGCCGCCGTGGCCCGGGCCTGCGAGGACGCCGGGGCCGACGGTCTCAGCCTGATCAACACGCTGCTGGGCATGCGCATCGACCCCCGCACCCGCCGACCCGTACTGGCCAACATCATGGGCGGTCTTTCCGGTCCGGCGGTATTCCCGGTTGCCCTGCGGATGGTGTGGCAGGTGTACGAGGCGGTCTCCGTCCCCATCATCGGCATGGGCGGCATCAGCAGCGCAGAGAACGTGATCGAGATGCTGCTGGCCGGAGCCACCGCCGTACAGGTGGGCGCGGCGAACCTCACCGACCCCTTCGCCTGCAAGCGAATCATCGAAGAGCTTCCCGCCGCCATGGCAAAGTACGGCATAGACAATCTGACAAACATCATAGGAGGTGCGCATCATGGGTAAGGACGTCATCGTCGCCTGCGACTTTTCCAGCCGCGAGGCGGTACTCTCATTCCTCGACAAATTCAGCGGCGAGGCCCGCAAGCCCTACGTCAAGATCGGGATGGAGCTGTTTTACGGCGCCGGCCCGGAGATCGTCCGGGAGATCAAGCGCCGGGGCCACAGCATCTTCCTGGACCTGAAACTGTGCGACATTCCCAACACGGTCAAAAAGTCCATGGCCGTGCTGCGGGACCTGGACGTGGACATGACCAACCTGCACGCCTTCGGCACCATCGACATGATGAAGGCGGCGCTGGAGGGGCTCACCCGCCCCGACGGCACCCGACCCCTGCTGATCGCCGTGACCCAGCTGACTTCCACCAGCGAGCAGCGCATGAAGGATGAACTGCTGATCGACAGGCCCCTCAACGAAGTGGTCATGCACTACGCGAAGAACGCCAAGGCGGCGGGCCTTGACGGCGTGGTCTGCTCGCCGCTGGAGAGTCCCGTGGTGCACGAGGGCTGCGGTGCGGGCTTCATCACCGTCACCCCCGGCGTGCGCTTTTCAGATGGCGCTGTAGGCGACCAGGTGCGCGTTACCACCCCCGCCCGCGCCCGCGAGCTGGGCAGCGACTACATCGTCGTCGGAAGGCCCATCACCGCCGCGGAGGACCCGGTGGAGGCATATCGGAGGTGTATCGGGGACTTTGTCGGATGATCGAATTCAGGCGCGTTCGTGACTTTCCGAGGGGCACGCTGTACCGTCAGCTGACCGACGCCTATGCCTTCGACGATCGCTGCCGAAGGACCTGGGACGACATGTGGATGGCGCACGATGATTTCTTCTGCTCAAATCCCCCCATCGCCGACCAATACGCCTTTATCACAGCAGTGGACGGCAACGCCGTCGGGCATATATCCTGGGACCCGCGAAACCGGCCCGATCATGTGAGCATCGGCCACAACTGCATATTGACCGCCTTCAAGGGCAGAGGGTATGGCAGGCTCCAATTGCGGGAAGCCGTCAGGCGGATCATGGAATACCCTGACCTGAAGTGGATCACCGTGACGACAAACGCGCTGTTGATACCGGCGCAGCGGAACTACGAAAGCGCAGGGTTTGTTAAGGGACCGTGCAAAAGAATGAATGCGTCAGTGCAAGGCGGAGGAGGGAGGCGTGCCGGGGCACGTTGACCGACGACAACGCGGCAATGGCGGATTCAGGCAAGCATAATGTATGGATAATTTCTGCACAGGCCCTAAGGTGGCCGAGAGGACAAACACCGAAACGCCCTTCGCCGGCAATTATATCGATTATGAGATGGTGATCAGTCGTATACGCTCTGATTGACCGTTCAGTAAAGGAGGATAAACCCATGCAAAATCTCATCGCCAGGGACTTGCTCTCCATCGGCGCGGTATTTCTCCGCCCGGACGAACCCTTCACCTGGGCCAGCGGGATCAAATCGCCGATCTACTGCGACAACCGGCTCACCCTGACCGCCCCCGCCGTGCGCAACGACGTTGAAAACGGCCTGACGGAGGTCATTCGCCGGGAATACCCCGCCGTGGAGGTACTGATGGGCACGTCCACCGCCGGCATCGCCCACGCGGCCATCGTGGGCCACCTGATGAACCTGCCCATGGGCTACGTGCGCTCCGGCGCAAAGGACCACGGCAGGGGCAACCGCATTGAGGGCAAGCTGGAGCCCGGCCAGAAGGTGGTCGTGGTGGAAGACCTGATCTCCACCGCCGGCAGCTGCATCGAAGTCGTGGAGGCCCTGCGCGAGGCCGGAGCCGAGGTGCTGGGCATCGCGTCCATATTCACCTACGGCATGCGCAAGGGCCTGGACCGGCTGGCCGAGGCCAAGGTCAAAAACGTGAGCCTGACCAACCTGGACGCCGTGGCGAAGGTTGCCGCCGAAACGGGCTACATCAATCCCGAAGACGTAGCGCGCCTCCTGAAATTCCGGGACAACCCTTCGGATGAAAGCTGGATCGGAGGGAACGCATGAGGAGCCTGATCGACATACAGCAGCTGTCCATTGAGGAAATCGATGAGCTGATCGCCCTGGCGAACGACATCATCGCCCATCCCGACGACTACCGTGAAAAGTGCCGCTATAAGAAGCTTGCCACGCTGTTCTTCGAGCCCTCCACCCGCACGCGCCTCTCCTTCGAGGCCGCCATGTACGAGCTGGGCGGCCAGGTGCTGGGCTTCTCCGAGGCCCAGAGCAGCAGCGCCGCCAAGGGCGAAAGCGTCAGCGACACGGTGCGGGTGGTCAGCGGCTACGCGGATATCATCGCCATGCGCCACCCCAAGGAGGGCGCGCCGCTGGTGGCTTCCATGGCTGCCACCGTGCCGGTGATCAACGCCGGGGACGGCGGCCACCTGCACCCCACCCAGACGCTCACCGACCTGCTGACCATCAGCCGGGAGAAGGGACGGCTCAACAACCTGACCATCGGCGTGTGCGGCGATTTGAAGTTCGGGCGCACGGTGCACTCCCTGATCGCCGCCATGGCCCGTTACAAAGGCATGAAGTTCGCGCTGGTCTCCCCGGAGGAGCTGAAGCTGCCCAGCTACATCAAGAAAGAGATATTGCAGCAAAAGCACATCGATTACGTGCAGACCACCGACCTGACCTCGGTGATGCCCGAGCTGGACATACTCTACATGACCCGGGTACAGCGCGAGCGCTTCTTCAACGAGGAGGACTACCTGCGCTTGAAGGACAGCTACATCCTCACCCCCGAGAAGCTGCAAAACGCGAGGTCGGACCTGTCAATCCTCCACCCGCTGCCCCGGGTGAACGAGATTTCCACCGCCGTGGACGACGACCCCCGCGCCTGCTATTTCAAGCAGGCCCTGTGCGGCAAGTACATCCGCATGGCGCTGATCCTGAAACTTTTGGAGGTGGCCTGATGCACATTGATTCCATACGCAACGGCATCGTGCTGGACCACATCAAGGCCGGCAAGAGCATGGAAATTTACAAATTTCTCGGTCTTGACAGCCTGGATTGCTCGGTGGCCATCATCAAGAACGCCCCCAGCCACAAGCAGGGGCGCAAGGACATCATCAAGATCGACTCGGCCATGGAACCGGACCTGGACATCCTCGGCTTCATCGACCCGGAGATCACCGTGAACGTGATCAAGGACGGCGAGCTGGTGGAAAAGAAGCACCTGACCCTTCCCAAACAGATCCGCGATGTGCTCAAGTGCAAAAACCCCCGTTGCATCACCAGCGTGGAGCAGGAGCTGCCCCACATCTTCAACCTCACCGACCCCCGCCACGCCGTGTACCGCTGCGCGTACTGCGAGACGAAGGCGGAGTAATAAAGGGATCCCCCGCTCTCCCGGGACGCCGGCATGCACTGCCGCCATCCTGAGGGAACGGAGGATCCTTTCCCGTATGGATTCAGGCTGGTAACTTCTGATTTGTCGCGGGCTATCGCCCGCTTGAAGGGGGACAGGTCCCCCTTCAATACATCCCCCTCAGATTTGCCTGAAATCGCAAGCGATTTCCG
>ONJE01000038.1 GCA_900318045.1 uncultured Eubacteriales bacterium | reverse complement strand
CCCCATCTCGCTGCAACACCCGCAGGGTGTCTAGCGAAGCGTCCATGCGCTCCACTGGAGCGTTTTCCGGGCGCTCGATGTCCCTGTTCCCTCGTCTCCGCAACAAATCAGAATTTTAACTCTATCGCACAAACTTCATAAAAATAGGTATTTACAAACGTTCCCGCATGTGTTATAATATCTCTTGTCGTCGAGAGATGGGGCATTAGCTCAGTTGGCTAGAGCGCTACACTGGCAGTGTAGAGGTCAGGGGTTCGAGTCCCCTATGCTCCACCAAACCCATCTCCCGCCCGACAGACATGGGGCATTAGCTCAGTTGGCTAGAGCGCTACACTGGCAGTGTAGAGGTCAGGGGTTCGAGTCCCCTATGCTCCACTTTTTTATGCAAAGAATCTGAACTGCGTGGCGGTTCGGATTCTTTGCATATCGACAGGCTTTGCAATCTGTTCTATTTCCCCTTCAACCACTTCTTTCGATCAGCCATGTGCTTTCCTGCTAAGGAACTCACCTTCCGCAGTCCATCCGACATCAACTCCATAAAAAAGGAATCCTTCGTATTGCATAGTGTCTCTTACTCCTTAACTCGGTTCTCCAACTGCTTAATCTTGTTCTTTTTTCCGCCGCCAAACAGTCCCATTGTCCTTTCCTTCTTAATATATATAGAATACACGATCCTCATTGTTTTCTTTAATCAAGCAGGTATAATCACAATCTGGATAGCAGTCGCAATACATACAGTTTTCACATGCTTTTTTCCCAATTTCGGCATCCACAGGATTATCGCATTTCTTTGATTTGCTCTCATTACAGTTGTATTTCTCGATTGCGCAAATCGTTCTATACCGTTTCCATGTACTGTTATGCTTTACTATCGCCATATAATCCGCCTCACCGAACAAATTAATACAAATTCAATCATAGAATTGCATCCACAAATCTCTCGCGCTCAAGATAACATATAATTTTTGACTTGTCAATAGATATATCAAATATAAAATGATTATTGCGATTTGTTTTTCACTATCATATTAACTGAGGTGAAGGATTTGGACGCAAACTTCATTCGTGAGCGAATCACTCAACTTCGCTTGAAAAAAGGTATATCAGAATACCAGATGAGTTATGATCTTGGCCATAGCCGTGGTTATATATACAACATTTCATCTGGCAAGGCATTGCCCCCCATGAAAGAGTTCCTCGCAATCTGCGATTATTTCAATATATCACCTCAGCAATTCTTCGATGAATCAACTGAGAGCCCTCAGTTGATTCAAAGAGCTATTACCGGTATGCAGCAATTGAATGAGAAGGATTTGATTATGTTGATAGGCTTTATTGAACGGTTATTGCATAACGAAGAATAAACTGTTTATCTATATACAACAACCATACTAATGCCAAGCCATTCATCAAAAAATGCTGTGATATTCCATATTAAATTCATTCTATTGTGTATCTAACCAATATACCATACTTCTATCAAATGAGCAGAAATAGAAACACATTCCCCTCCCCCGAAAGCCTTCGGGAGAGGGGAATGCCCGTATTATCGCTCAGTACGCCTCGTGAATCTCGATGCTGGAATACCGCTTCAGGCCGGTGCCGGCGGGAATCTGCTTGCCGATGATGACGTTTTCCTTCAGGCCCAGCAGCGGGTCGGTCTTGCCCTTGATGGCCGCCTCGGTCAGCACGCGGGTGGTCTCCTGGAAGGAAGCCGCGGACAGGAAGCTCTCGGTGGCCAGGGCAGCCTTGGTGATGCCCAGCAACGTGCGCTTGGCGGTGGCGGGACGTCCGCCGGCCTCCAGCGTCTTGCGGTTGGCCTGGTCGAAGCGGAAGATGTCCACCAGCGCGCCGGGCAGCAGGTCGGTGTCGTTGGCTTCCTCCACCTTGACCTTGCGCAGCATCTGGCGCACGATGACCTCGATGTGCTTGTCCACGATTTCGACGCCCTGGCGACGGTAGACGGACTGGACCTCCTTGACCAGGTAGTCCTGGACCGCCTTTACGCCCAGTATGCGCAGCAAGTCATGCGGGTTGACAGAACCTTCGATCAGTTCGTCGCCGGCGTTGACGGTATCGCCGTCCTCCACCTTCAGCTTGGAGCCGTAGTTGATCGGATACTCCTTGGTCTCCGCGTCGCCCTCGTTGGACTGGATGATCAGTTTGCGACGCTTCTTGGCGTCGGTGGTGATGTGCACCGTGCCGCCGATGTCCGCCAACGTGGCTTCGCGCTTGGGCTTGCGGGCCTCGAACAGCTCCTCGACGCGGGGAAGACCCTGGGTGATGTCCTCGCCGGTGGCAACGCCGCCGGTATGGAAGGTGCGCATGGTCAGCTGGGTGCCGGGTTCGCCGATGGACTGTGCCGCGATGATGCCCACCGCCTCGCCGACATCCACCAGATTGCCGTTGGTCATGTTCGCGCCGTAGCACTTCGCGCACACGCCCACGTTGCTCTGGCAGGTCAGCACACTGCGGATGGCGACCTCCTCGATACCGGCCTTGACGATCCTGCGGGCCAGATCGAATGTGATCAGCTCATCGGTCTGCACGATGACCTCGCCAGTGGCGGGATCCACCACGTCCTCAGCCGCCACGCGACCGCGAATGCGGTCCTCCAGCTCCTCGATGATGTCGCCGGGCTGGCCGATGGCGCGGACCTTCAGGCCGCGCACGCGCTCGCCGCGAGCCGCGAAGCAGTCCACCTCGCGCACGATGTTCTCCTGGGACACGTCCACCAGGCGGCGGGTCATGTATCCGGAGTCGGCGGTCTTCATGGCAGTGTCGGCCAGGGATTTGCGGCTGCCGTGGGAGGACAGGAAGAACTCCAGCACGCTCAGGCCTTCGCGGAAGTTGGCCTTGATGGGCAGCTCAATGATCTTGCCGGTGGGCGACGCCATCAGGCCACGCATGCCGGCCAGCTGGCGTATCTGGTTGGTGGAACCACGGGCGCCGGAATCCGCCATCATGTTGATGGGGTTGAACTTCTCCATCTTATCCAGCACCTGCTTGGTGACATCGTTGGTCGCCTGCTCCCAGATGCGGATGACGCTGGTATAGCGCTCGTTCTCGGACATACGGCCGCGCTTGAACTGCTTCTCGATCTGGCGCACCTGCGCGTCGGCGTCGGCCAGAATCTGCTTCTTCTCCTCGGGCACGGTGATGTCCGCCACGGAGACAGTCAGGGCCGCGCGGGTGGAATAGCTGTAGCCCAGCGCCTTGATGTCGTCCAGCATGTTGGCAGTAACGGTCACGCCGTGGGTGCGGTAGCAGGTATCGACGATCCTTGCCAGCTGCTTCTTGCCCACGACCTCGTCGATCTCCAGCTTGAACATGTCGTCCAGGGTTTCCCGCTTCTGCATGCCCATATCCTGGGGAATGGCCTGGTTGAAGATCACGCGACCGATGGTGGTCTCGACCAGACGGGAGTATTCCTCGCCGTTGATGGTCTTCTTCATCCGGATCTTGCAGGGAGCCTCCAGGGCGAGCTCGCCGGTGGCATAGGCCATCAGGGCCTCGTCGACGTCAGTGAACACCTTGCCGGTGCCCTTCAGGCCCTCGTGGATCATGGTCAGGTAGTAGCAGCCCAGAACCATGTCCTGCGTCGGGCAGATGACGGGCTTGCCGTCCTGGGGCTTGAGGATATTGTTCGCGGCCAGCATCAGGAAGCGGGCCTCTGCCTGGGCTTCCATGGACAGCGGCACGTGCACGGCCATCTGGTCGCCGTCGAAGTCGGCGTTGAATGCGGTGCAGCACAGCGGGTGCAGCTTCAGGGCCTTGCCCTCCACCAGCACCGGCTCAAAAGCCTGAATGCCCAGGCGGTGCAGCGTGGGCGCGCGGTTCAGCATGACGGGATGATCCCGGATGACGTTCTCCAGCACGTCCCAAACCTCGGGGCGCAGGCGCTCCACGGCGCGCTTGGCGGTCTTGACGTTCACCGCCATGCCCTGGTTCACCAGACGCTCGATGACGAAGGGCTTGAACAGCTCCAGCGCCATCTCCTTGGGCAGGCCGCACTGGTACAGCTTCAGGGACGGGCCAACCACGATAACCGAGCGGCCGGAATAGTCCACGCGCTTGCCCAGCAGGTTCTGGCGGAAGCGGCCCTGCTTGCCCCGAAGCAGGTCGGAAAGAGACTTCAGCTGGCGTCCGCCCGCGCCGGTGACAGGACGTCCGCGGCGGCCGTTGTCGATCAGGGCGTCCACAGCCTCCTGGAGCATGCGCTTCTCGTTGCGCACGATGATATCGGGAGCGTGCATCTCCAGCATCCGCTTCAGGCGGTTGTTGCGGTTGATGACGCGGCGATACAGGTCGTTCAGGTCGGCGGTGGCAAAGCGGCCACCGTCCAGCTGTACCATGGGGCGCAGCTCCGGCGGGATCACCGGCACCACGTCCAGTATCATCCACTCGGGCTTGTTGCCGCTTTGGCGGAAGGCCTCGACCACTTCAAGCCGCTTGATGATGCGCTGGCGCTTCTGGCCCTCGGTGTTGCGCTTGGTCTCCTTTTCGGACAGCTCCTGCAGTTCCTTGCGCAGCTGGTCGTTCAGCTCGTCCAGGTTGACGTTTTGCAGCATGCGCTGCACGGCCTCAGCGCCGATGCCCACCAGCACGCCCTGCTCGCCGTGGACGATTTCGTCCGGGCCGATGGTGGGATCCTCCCGCCGGTACAGGGTGAACTTTATGTCCAGCGCTTCGATCTGCTGCTTCTTCTGCTGATACTCGCTCTCGGTAAGCAGCTGGTTCTGTTGCAGCTTGGTGATGGCGGGATCGCCGGGATCCAGCACGATGTAGCTGGCGAAGTACAGCACCTGCTCCAGCGCCCGGGGGCTGATGTTCAGCAGCGTGCCGATGCGGCTGGGGATGCCCTTGAAATACCAGATGTGGGACACGGGCGCGGCCAGCTTGATGTGGCCCATGCGCTCGCGCCGCACCTTGGCCTTGGTGACCTCGACGCCGCACTTGTCGCAGACGACGCCCTTGAAGCGGGTGCGCTTGTACTTGCCGCAGTTGCACTCCCAGTCCTTGGTGGGCCCGAAGATGCGCTCGCAGAACAGGCCGTCGCGCTCCGGCTTCAGCGTGCGATAGTTGATGGTTTCCGCCTTGGTGACCTCGCCATGGGACCACTTGAGGATTTTCTCCGGCGAAGCCAGACCGATCTGTATGGAATCAAGATTCGTCAGTTCAAACAAGGAGCTCTCTCCTTTCTATCTTTCAGCAAGGGAACGGAAAACAGGGAACGGGGAACAGGAATAGCAGGAAGGGCCAATCGCCATCAATGCGCCATTCCCGGTTCCCGATTCCTCATTTCTCAGAAGTCGTCGTCCAACAGGTCGTCTTCTCCGCCGAGGTCGAGGTCGTCGAAGTCGAAATCCTCCACCACGGCCTCTTCCTCTTCGGTCATGGCCTCCGGCGGGATCACCGGGCCGAGCTCGTCCTTGAACTCGCTCTCGGTGGCGTAGATATCGTCCTCGAGCTCGCGAATCTCGATCTCCTGCTTGTCTTCGGAGAGCACCTTGATGTCCAGTGCCAGGGATTGCAGCTCCTTGATCAGCACCTTGAAGGACTCGGGCACGCCCGGATCGGGGATGTTCTCGCCCTTCACGATGGCCTCGTAGGTCTTGACACGACCGATGGTATCGTCGGACTTCACGGTCAGGATCTCCTGGAGCACGTGGCTGGCGCCGTAGGCCTCCAGGGCCCAGACCTCCATCTCTCCAAAGCGCTGGCCGCCGAACTGAGCCTTGCCGCCCAGGGGCTGCTGGGTCACCAGGCTGTACGGGCCCGTGGAGCGGGCGTGGATCTTGTCGTCCACCAGGTGGTGCAGCTTCAGGTAGTACATATAACCGACGGTAACGGGGTTGTCGAAGCGGTCGCCGGTGCGGCCGTCATACACCCACAGCTTGCCGGTGCGGTTGATGCCGATCTTGCTGAACTGGATCGTGGGCCGGCCCAGCTCGTCGTACAGCGGGCCGTCCTCCACCTGGGAGGCCTTGTCCAGCATTTCGTCTATGTCCTCCTGGCGCGCGCCGTCGAACACGGGGGTGGCCACATGCCAGCCCAGCGCCTTGGCGGCCAGGCCGAGATGGACCTCGAGCACCTGGCCGATGTTCATACGGGAGGGCACGCCCAGGGGATTCAGGCAGATATCCAGCGGCGTGCCGTCGGCCAGGAAAGGCATATCCTCCTCGGGCAGCACGCGGGACACGACGCCCTTGTTGCCGTGGCGGCCGGCCATCTTGTCGCCGACCTGTATCTTGCGCTTCTGGGCGATGTACACGCGAACCATCTGGTTGACGCCGGGAGAGAGCTCGTCGCGGTTTTCGCGGGTAAATATCTTGACGTCAACGATGATACCGAATTCGCCGTGGGGCACGCGCAGCGAGGTATCGCGGACCTCGCGGGCCTTGTCGCCGAAGATGGCGCGCAGCAGGCGTTCCTCGGCGGTCAGCTCGGTCTCGCCCTTCGGGGTGACCTTGCCCACCAGGATGTCGTTGGCCCGGACCTCGGCGCCTATGCGGATGATGCCGCGCTCGTCCAGGTCGCGCAGGGCATCCTCGCCCACGCCCGGGATGTCACGGGTGATTTCCTCCGGCCCCAGCTTGGTGTCGCGGGCCTCGGATTCATATTCCTCGATGTGGATCGAGGTGTACATGTCTTCCTTCACGAGGCGCTCAGACAACAGAACCGCGTCCTCGTAGTTGTAGCCCTCCCAGGTCATGAAGCCGATCAGCGCGTTCCTGCCCAGCGAGATCTCGCCCTGGTCGGTGGAGGGGCCGTCGGCGATGGGCTGGCGGGCCTTGACGACCTCGCCCTCCGCCACGATGGGATGCTGGTTGATGCAGGTGCCCTGGTTGGAGCGGGCGAATTTCTGCAATTTATACGGATGATCCTGGCCGTCCTCGTCGCGGATGACGATCTCGTCGGCGGTCACGCGGGTAACCACGCCGGCCTCCTTGGCCAGCAGTACCACGCCGGAGTCACAGGCGGCCTTGTACTCGATGCCGGTAGCGACCAGCGGGGCCTCTGGCTTGAGCAGCGGCACGGCCTGACGCTGCATGTTGGAGCCCATCAGGGCGCGGTTGGCGTCGTCGTTCTCCAGGAAGGGGATCATGCCGGTAGCCACGGAAATCAGCTGGCGGGGAGACACGTCCACGTAGTCCACCTTCGCGGCCTCGATCTGAATGATCTCGTCCCGGCGGCGCACGGTCACGCGCTCGTTGACGAAGTGGCCCTCGTCGTCCAGTGGCTCGTTGGCCTGGGCAATGATGTATTGGTCCTCTTCATCGGCGGTCATGTAGTCAATCTGCTCGGTCACCTTGCCGGTGGCCTTGTCGATCTTGCGGTACGGGGCCTCGATGAAGCCGTATTCGTTGATGCGCGCATAGGTGGCCAGCGAACCGATCAGGCCGATGTTGGGACCTTCAGGGGTCTCGATGGGGCATATGCGGCTGTAGTGGCTGTAGTGCACGTCGCGGACGGCGAAGGAAGCGCGCTCGCGGTTCAGGCCGCCGGGGCCCAGGGCCGACAGGCGGCGCTTGTGGGTCAGCTCGGCCAGCGGGTTGGGCTGGTCCATGAACTGGGACAGCTGGGAGGAGCCGAAGAACTCCTTGATGGCGGCGGACACGGGCCGGATGTTGATCAGATCCTGGGGCCGCACCTTGTCGATGTCCTGGATGGCCATGCGCTCCTTGACCACGCGCTCCAGGCGGGACATGCCCACGCGGATCTGGTTCTGCAGCAGCTCGCCCACGCTGCGCAGGCGGCGGTTGCCCAGGTGGTCGATGTCGTCGATCTCGCCCAGGTTGTGGAACAGGCCGAACTGGTAGGAGACGGAGGCCACGATGTCGTCCACGAGCACGTGCTTGGGCATCAGGTCCTTCTGGGCCTCCCTGAGCGCCTGGTTCAGGGGCGCGCCGTCTTGCTTGACCTGCTCCAGCAGCTTGATGAGGGTGGGCACGTGGACCCGCTCGGAGAAGCGGATCTCCGCCTCGTCGTACTGCGCCAGCAGCTCGGGGTCGTAGCCCTGCATGAAGGGCTTGATGAAGGCGAAATTGTTGCCGATGACGTTGAACTCCTCGTCATCCACGCGCACGCGAACCATGTTGACGCCCGCGTTCTGGATGGCCTCGGCCACCTCGCGGGAGATCGCCTCGCCGGCAGGCGCGATGATCTCGCCTGTGAAGGGATGCACCACATCCTCCACGGGAGTCTGGTTGAAGATGCGCAGCGCCAACGCCAGCTTCTTGTTGTATTTATAGCGGCCGACATGGGCCAGGTCATAGCGTTTGGGGTCGAAGAAGAGGGAATTGATCAGGTTTGTGGCGGATTCCACCGACGGCGGCTCGCCGGGACGCAGCTTGTTGTATATCTCGATCAGCGCCTGGTCCTTGCGGGACTTATAGCGCAGCTCACCCTTGTCATTGACCGAGGGTGCGTCGCGGGTGATGGTGTTGCGCACGCGCTCGTCGTCACCGAACAGGCGGGTGATCTCCTCGTCGCTCTCAAGGCCCATGGCACGCAGCAGCACCGTCACCGGCAGCTTGCGGGCGCGGTCGATGCGGGCGAACACCACGCCGTTGGCATCGGTTTCATACTCGATCCACGCGCCGCGGTTGGGGATCATCTGGGCGGAGTACAGGAAGGCGCCGGTCTTGTCGATGGCCTTGGAAAAGTACACGCCGGGAGAGCGCACCAGCTGGGAGACGATAACGCGCTCGGCGCCGTTGATGATGAACGTACCATGTTCGGTCATCAGCGGGAAATCACCCATGAAGACCTCTGATTCCTTGATCTCATGGGTATCCCGGTTGGTCAGGCGTACCGTCACCTTCAGCGGCGCGGCATAGGTCGTGTCGCGCTCCTTGCACTTGTCCACGGTATACTTCGGCTTGTCGTCCAGCGAATAATCCGTGAACTCCAGGATCAGGCTCTCGCTGTAGTCGGTGATGGGCGAAACGTCCGCCAGCACCTCGCGAAGGCCCTCCTTCAGGAAGTTGTTGTAGGATTTCTTTTGAACCTCGATCAGATCAGGTACTGCCAGCGCCTCTTCAATGCGCGCAAAGCACATGCGCGTGCGTTTGCCCATCTGCACCGGATATGCCATACCCTTAATCACCCCTTACTTCTTCGTCATGCCGCGCCCACTGACGGCAACCATCCTCTCCAAGCCCAATCGTTATTTTTCGGTTAAAGCGTAATTTCAATGTGAATTTTCAGCGTTGAAACCGATGTGCTCATGTCCGAAAATCCCGTTGCTCTCGGCATTTTGGCTGCAATAGCGGCTTTTTGGCCATACTAACGTAATATAAAACTATATCATACAGTTTTTTGATTGTCAAGCCCTTTCACACCGGGTTTCATGGGACAAACCCCCATTTTTTCCACTGTGTTTCAAAATTTAACAGGAATCCCCGACGGAGTTCACAGTGGAACGGCTCCGCCGGGGATTTTCTGATGTGAATGAATAATTGCACTAATATACAATTTTTGAATGATTTAATTCAAATATGTCAGGACCTGCAGTGGCGGCCTCCAGGCTGCCACTGCGCCAGCGTATTGCGTCACTTTTTCGCTTCCTTGGCCCAGCTGTCCTTCAACGGCACGGTGCGGTTGAACACCGGCAGGGTCCCGGTGGAATCCGGGTCCTTGCAGAAGTAGCCCATGCGCAGGAACTGGAAGGTCGCCCCCACGTCGTGGCCAGCGATCCAAGGCTCGCAGAAGCCCCTGACCACGGTCAGGCTGTTGGGATTCAGTTTGTCCATGAAGTCGCCGCTCGCCTCGACGGTATTGCCATCCTCGTCCACGGTCACCTCGGTATCGTCGTCCTCCTTCAGGATCGGCTCATACAGTCGGAATTCGGTGGGCACTGCGTCGGCGGCGTTGACCCAGTGCAGCGTGCCCTTGACCTTGCGGTTTGCGCCTTCGCTGCCAGAGCGGCTTTCCATGTCCACGGTACAGTGCAGCTCCACGATCTCGCCGCTGTCATCCTTCACGAAGTCCACGCACTTGATGATGTACGCGCCCTTCAGCCGGACCTCCTTGTCCGGAGCCAAGCGGAAGAACTTCTTCACGGGTTCCTCCATGAAGTCCTCGCGCTCAATGTACAGCTCCCGGCCGAAGGCGACCTGACGGGTGCCGAACTCGGGGTGATCGGGGTGATTCTCAATGGTCAGGATGTCGGTCTTGTCCTCGGGCCAGTTGGTCAGCACCACCTTCAGCGGATTGAGCACAGCCATCGCCCTGGGCGTGGTGTCGGCCAGTGCCTCGCGAACGCAGTGGTCCAGCAGGCTCCCCTCCACCATCGAATCGGCCTTGGCCACGCCCACACGACCCATGAAATCGTGGATGGCGGCGGCGGTGTAGCCCCTGCGGCGCATGGCCACCAGCGTGGGCATGCGGGGGTCATCCCAGCCCGAGACCACGTGCTCCTCCACCAAACGGCGCAGGTGACGCTTGGACATAACGGTGCGCTCGATGTTCAGGCGGGCAAACTCGATCTGCCGTGGCGGCTGGTCGGTGACATTGGCATTGGCCACGAACCAGTCGTACAGCGGGCGGTGGATCTCATACTCCAGCGAGCACAGCGAATGGGTGATGCCCTCAATAGCGTCCTGGATGGGGTGCTGGAAGTCGTACATCGGGTAGATGCACCATTTGTCGCCGGTGCGGTGGTGGGTGTGGCGGTTGATGCGGTACATCGTGGGGTCGCGCAGCAGCACGTTGGGGTTGGCCATGTCGATCTTGGCCCGCAGCACCCGGCTGCCTTCCTCGAACTCGCCGTTCTTCATGCGCTCGAACAGATCCAGGTTCTCTTCCACGGGGCGATCGCGGTAGGGGCTGTTCACGCCGGGCTTGGTCAACGTGCCGCGGCTCTCACGCATCTGCTCGGGCGTCTGGTCATCCACGTAGGCCACGCCCCGGCGAATCATGTCCTTCGCGATCTCATACAGTCGATCGAAGAAATCGGAAGCGAAGTAGAGCTTATCCCACTTGTACCCCAGCCACTCGATGTCCCGCTGAATGCCCTCGACAAAGGCTGTCTCCTCCTTGGTGGGGTTCGTGTCGTCAAAGCGCAGGTTGCACTTGCCCCCGTACTTCAGCGCGGTGCCGAAGTCCACGCACAGCGCCTTGCAGTGGCCGATGTGCAGGTACCCGTTGGGCTCCGGCGGGAAGCGGGTCTGAACGTGGTCGAACCGGCCGCTGGCCAGGTCCTGCTCGATAAACTCCTCGATAAAGTTCGCAGGCTTTCTCACTTCATTTTCCATGACGGTTCCTCCCCCAATTGCCGCGCGACAGGCGGCCCGTTATCATTGTAATGGACACATTATACCACTTTTCCCCCTGAATGAACAGGGGTGTAAAGGTAAATAGTTGACACAGCAACGGGCGCCTGGTTACAGCTCATCGTCCCTGATAAACTCCCTCAGTCTGGCCTGACGGCCAGCCAGCCCCCTCAGGGAGGGGGCCTGAACGGGAGCCTGTAAGGCGCATTCTCACACCAAAA
>ONJE01000140.1 GCA_900318045.1 uncultured Eubacteriales bacterium | reverse complement strand
GAGACGGCATTCACCAACGAGACGGCAGTAATCACAAAGAGATAAGTCATCTCTCGAACCGGCATCGTATCCGTGCGATAACGCATGATGGAGAAGATACCAAACAGACCGATACCGACACCCATCGAGGTCTTGCCCTTCATATCCTCCAACACAAAGATCATGAAGAAGACGATGAAGAAAATGGCAATAGGTATAAGCATGAACGTGAAGTAGAAATCACGCCGATGGCTCTTGCGGAAATACAAACGGTCGATGATAATCCAGGTAGCCAGCACATTGATGAGCAGGCGTGAGAACATCACCATGAAGTCGTAAGACAAATCAAAAAATTCCATTATCTAATCGTTTAAATGTTTATTTCATAAGAAAACGCTCTATACTATGCAGACGGGGCTTGATGCGGTTGCGACGCAAGTCATCGTTGGTGAGAGCAGAGCCTATGCAGTATTTAGAGAATCCATGCGGATGGATGCGCAGTTCAAGGAGTTTGGGAAGTATCGGTGAGGGTTTCAGGCCATCTCGCTTCAACTCGATGATCACAATGTCGCCCATATGGCGGGATTGGTCCGTCGCAATATTGTGGAAACGCAGATTCGAGTCAATAGTAAGCCGTTCCGTCTTGCCTTTGTTCACAAGGGTGATACGGTCGAAGCGGTTTTCCAATTGTTCTGTGAGCGACTGAGGCGCATAGCGCAGATATGACTGCAAGAAATCATCGTAGGCCACGAACTGATCATTCTGCCGCTCAAAACGGATGGCATGATCGGGATTCAGGGCATCGAAGCCCTCCATTGCCATTCGTTTTTTCTTCGTTCGCCCGTGATTATTCTTGGTCTTGACTTCCAGGAAGTAATCCTTCAGTGCCATATTCATGGTTTATCACCTTTCTCTCAAAAAGAGACTTTTGTCTGTGGTCCGCCAGCCGTCATTGCGCCAGGTACTTTCCCGCGCCGGAGGTGGCGCTGACCGACCGGTCCCTGGCGATAAAGACAGCCTCAACGCCGTCGATACCCTCGATCAACCGCGTCCCCGCCTCAGTGCCCAGGGAGAACGCTGCTGTCGCCAGGGCGTCGCCCCACATGGAGCTGTCTGAAAAGATCGTGACCGAGGCCAGCTCGTTCTGAACCGGCCAGCCGGAATTCGGATCCAGTATGTGGTGGTAGTACACGCCGCCGGACTCGAAGCCCCGCTCGTAGATGCCGCTGGTGACGGTGCTGCCGCCGTAGTTCAGCGACACCAGCATGTATTCGCCGGTGGGCTTGTCGATGTCCTGAATGCCCACCTTCCAGGGGCTGCCGTCCGGCTTCAGGCCGATGGCAACAATGTTCCCGCCGAAGGACAGCACCGCGCTCTCCACGCCGCGTTCCGCCAGATAACCCTTCACTGCATCGGCGATGTAGCCCTTGGCAATGCCGCCCAGATCGATCATCATGCCTTCGGGCAGAGTAACCAGACCGTCGTCTGTTTTGACTTTAGTATAATCGACCAGGGTCGCCGCCGCTGCAATGGCGTCGGCGTCGGGCACCACCGCGGCCCCCGAAGTGAAATCCCACATCGTGGAAACAGGAGCGATGGTCACGTCGAACATGCCGCCGGAGCACTCGCTGACCTGCCGGGCAACGTCCAATATCTCCAATGTCTCGTTGGAGACCTCCACCGGCTGGCCGCCGGCATGGTTGATGCGCCACACATCGCTGCCCTCCACGGTGCGGGACAGCAGCTGCTCATAGCGCCCGCATTCCGCCAGCGCTTCATTGAGCACAGTCGCGTCGTCCACATAGGCCGTCAGCGTAATGACTGTGTCGAGATAAAAGCCGACGACAGTCTGTTTCTTTGGCTGTGCCGACGCGCAGCCCACCAGGTTCAGCGCGCAGGCCAATATCAACACAAGGGCAAGCGCCCGTCCATGCTTCATTGGATAACCTGTCCTCTTTCTTAAGCTTTAATCGGAACTCTGAGCGCCTTGAACACCCGCTGTGCCACTATGCCGGTGAGACACCCGACCACCGCGCCGATGCCCACCAGCACCGGCAGGTAGGTATACAACAGCTGGGGCGTGCGCAGCATGGCGCTGGCCGCGAGGATCTGGCCGATGTTATGGGCCACCGCCCCGGCCAGGGACGTGCCCAGCACGGCGAAATCCGGCCGTCTGCCGATGATGAAAGAGGCGGCAAGGGCAGCCAGGCAGGCCAGCGCGATCAGTATCACGCACCAAAGCATCTGGCCCCGGGGATGGGGATTTCGAATGAGGAGCATGGCATCGCTGGCCGCGGCCAGCAGCGCAATCACCAGCGCCCCCACACCTGGCCTGCGCCGCACCAGCAGCATCACCGCCAGGCTCAGTACGCCGCCGCAGAGGCTGTACAGTATGGCGCTCATCGAGCCGAACATGAAGCCCGACAGGAAGACCTTCGCCAGCATCAACAGCACGCAGCCCTTCCAGTCCATCAGGTACACCGCGTAAAGCAGCACCGTGTTGGCCAGGCCCAGTTTGATGCCGGGCACCGCGCCGCTTAAAAACCAGGTGACCGGTATCGCCCGGTCCAGCCAGCCCAGCACCAGCGCCAGCGCCGTCAACATGCCGAACCGCGCGACCTTCCCCGCATTCGAATTCAATGAAATGCCTCCATCAACCGTCTCGAACCTCAACCGATATCTTGTGGGGCAGGCAAATGATGAAGCCGCCCATCACCCTCAGCTCCAGGTTGTCCCGGGTCACCTCGCCCATCTGCACGCAGTCCTGGTTCTCGCAGTCGGCGTGGTCCATGTACACCGCGTTCCCAGTGATGGCGACGGTATTCTCCGCGCCATAATCCTGCAGGATCTGCACGCTGTGGGGCTCTGAGAAGGGCAGGTCCAGCAGCGGCTGGCCATCACAGGTGATATACACCCGCAAGCCCTCCCCCGCCTCCGGGGATACAGCGGGGCCTTCCCAGGCCGCGCCGTCCACCAGCACGCGCGTTCCACCCGTCCTGGGCGCGGGCGCGCAGCCCGACAGCACCAGGCCAAGGGCCATAAGCAGCGCCGTCAAGCGAAGGCTGCGTAGGCCCAACAGCTCCGGCAACGCACAGTTTTCCAGTTTGAACATGGCTTCATTATATACTCTTTTCACCGATTAATCAACCACAAAATGCTCAAACGGTGCTGGCAATTCCTCACAGATTCCCAAACGCCGCAAAACGCATTGACAGAACCGCATATAATATGATAAAATTATGGTGTAAATGTAGGGTTTTCCGCCCACATGGACAAATAATCAAGGAGGGATACCATGAAGAAAATTGTTGCACTGCTCCTCTGCTTCTGCATGCTGCTGGGCTGCGTCGCCTTCGCGGAAGGCGCCGGTTTCACCCCCGGCACCTACGAAGGCTCCGGCGAGGGCTTTGCGGGCCCGGGTTCCGTCCAGGTCAAGGTGACCGTGGATGAGAACGCCATCACCGACGTCGTCATCGAGGGTGAGGGCGAGGTGCCCTTTGGCGTTGAAGCCTTCCCCACCTACGTGGAGAGCCTGATCGGTCGCAGCGATGCCGAGATCGACGCGGTGGCCGGCGCCACCATGAGCCATGACGGCGTCGTCGCTGCCGTGAACCAGGCTTTGGCCGCTGCCCGCGGCGAGGCGACTGCCGCCAACGATGCCGACCTGGGCTTCACCGCCGGCACTTACGAGGCTACCAGCGACGGCTACAACGGTCCCGTAACCGTCTCCGTCACTTACGGCGCGGACAAGATCGAGAAAATCGAAGTCACCTCCTCTGTGGAGACCGAGCACGTGGGTACACTGGCCTATGACATCATGATTCCCGAGATGATCGAAGCCAATGGCTCCGGCGTGGACGGCGTCTCCGGCGCCACCTTCACCACCCGCGCCCTGCGTAACGCGGTGAACGATACCGCCGAGCAGGCCGCCTGCACGAACCTGGACGCCTTCAAGGCCGCCAAGATCGAGCACACCGCGGGCGAACCCCTTACCCTGGACTACGACGTGGTCGTGGTCGGTGCGGGCGGCGCCGGCATGGCTGCCGCGGCGCAGGCCGCCCAGGACGGCAGCACCGTTCTGGTGATCGAGAAGAACGCCGAGGTCGGCGGCAACACGCTGGTGTCCGGCGGCCAGTTCCAGTCCGTGATGCCTTACCTGGTGTGGGATCCCGCCGATCCCGACGCCACCACCGGCGTCTATGCCCACGACGGCCAGACCTATGACAAGGTCAAGAGCGTGCAGGGCTGCATCAACGAGCTGAAGATGATCCTGAACTGGTCCGAGGAACCCTTCGACGAGGACTACTACAAGGACCATGAGTTCGTGGCCGGCGATGCCGTCGAGCTGTCCAAGCACGGCGTGCATGCCGAATACCTGCCCGTGCTGCAGGATCTGAAGAAGGAGATCCAGGCCTATCTGGATTGGGCGCAGCCCCAGCTGGACGCCGGCACCCCCGAAAACCAGCTGACCCTGTTCTCCACCGTGAACCTGCACATCTTCCAGACCTACTACGGCGGCCTGCGCCAGAGCGCGGACAAGTCCCAGTGGATCTACGGTGACGTTGATCTGGTCAGCCAGTTCATCCGGGACGGCCAGGGCCTGAAGGAGTGGCTTGAGGACCAGGGCGCGACCTTCGTCGAGGACACCCAGCCCACCCTGATCGGCGCGCTGTGGTATCGTGAGAATGAGTTCATCGGCTCCACCATCGACCTGGACGGCAACGGCGAACCCGAGATGGGCCGTTGGGGCAGCTACTTCGCCGCGCCGATGAACACCATCTACAACGCCAACCCGAAGAACGAGATCATGGTGCGCACCACCGCCACCGATCTGATCGTGACCGACGGCCGCGTGACCGGCGTGAAGGCCACCCACTGCGACGGCACCGAGATCACCGTAAACGCTGCCAAGGGCGTCATTCTCGCCACCGGCGGCTATGCGGCCAACATCGACATGGTGCTGGAGAACAACGTCTACTGGTCCACCGAATACCTGTCCAAGGCCACCAAGACCACCAACCGCTCCAGCCAGATCGGCGACGGCATCAAGATGGCCGAGGCCATTGGCGCTCAGACTACCGGCCTGGGCTTCACCCAGCTGATGCCCATCTCCTGGGTGGACAACGGCAACCTGGCCTTCGGCGGCGGCAACTACGCCTGCTGGATCAACCCCACCACCGGCCACCGCTTCGTGGACGAGGGCTCCGAGCGCGACGTGCTGTCCCTGGCCGAGTTCCAGAACGGCATGGAGGTCAACGGCACCAAGGGCGTGTTCCTGGAGTTCTACAACAAGGAGCAGATGATGCCCGCACCGATGCAGCTGGCCGAAGGTGACTATGAAGGCCGCTACTATCGCCGCACCATCGCCGAGCTGCCCGAGCTGTTTGCCGAGCTGGGCGTGACCGCCGATCCCGAAGTGGTCATCCAGACCATCCGCGACTACGACATGGCCGTGATGGGCCAGGGCGAGTATCCCGACGTGGGCAAGGCCATCGCCTCCCGCACCGTGGGTAACGTCGAGATGAACGAGGACGGCAGCTACAATGTCGATTCCTACGACCTGGACAACGCGCTGCTGACCATCCGCCTGATGGCGCCCTCCACCCACCACACCATGGGTGGCCTGTGCGTCGACCTGGATCGTCACGTGATTGACACCAACAACAACGTCATCCCCGGCCTGTATGCGGCTGGCGAGGTGACCGGCGGCATCCACGGCGGCAACCGCCTGGGTGGCAACGCCATCGTTGAGATCTTCGTCTCCGGCCGTACCGCCGCAAAGGCCCTGGCCGCTGACAACAAGTAATCACAGCGATAATAATCATGACCACCGGCTTAGCCGGTGGTTTGACTAAGCCCTATAAGGGCATAAGACCGGCAGCGCTCACGCGCTCCGAAAGTCCGCCAACCGCAAGCCTGTTCACGGGCAGCCGCTAAAGCGGCACTTATGAGTGCCTCTTTCTACCGGCTGCCCTGTTCGGGCTTACTTTTTGTCCCTCGTTACCGGCTCACCCGTAAACGGGTCAAATAACTCCTTCATCGTCAGCTGTTCGTACTCCTTATCTTCCTTCAGCTGATTTCGGATGTATTCTTCTATTGCCTTCTTGTTTCGCCCGACTGTATCTACATAATATCCTCTGCACCAAAATTGCCGGTTACCATACCGGTACTTCATATTCGCAAACTTATCAAATATCATCAGCGAACTTTTTCCCTTCAGGTATCCCATGAACTCTGATACACTGTACTTTGGCGGTATACTGACCAGCATGTGGATATGGTCCGGGCATGCTTCTGCTTCTATGATCTCCACACCTTTCCTGTCGCACAGCGTTCGCAGTATCTTCCCTATCTCCGCCTTTATCTTTCCATAGATTATCTGGCGGCGGTACTTCGGTGCAAATACGATATGGTATTTGCAATTCCATGTCGTGTGTGATAAACTATTCTTGTCCATTCGTCTTTCTCCTTTCGTCATGGATGCGGTTGGCAGACCTCTTCCATTTTAGCACAGGGTTAGACGAATGGACTCATAGCTATAAGCTTTTTGGAACCCCCGCACGATGCGGGGGTTTTCGTTGTACAAAAAAACCCGCGACCTGAAAGTCAGGTCGCGGGTTAAGGGCTTCATCATGGTCATATGGCCTATTATGATCTCGCTCTACCACATT
>ONJE01000258.1 GCA_900318045.1 uncultured Eubacteriales bacterium | reverse complement strand
CCAACACCAAGGTTGAAAACGACGAGCTGAACTCCTACACCGAGCTGACCGCCGGCGGCAAGTTCAACCTGGCCAAGGACGGCGAGAACGTCTTCGTGGACATCATCGTCAAGGGCTTCACCCTGGACGGCATGACCAGCCCCGAGGAGGCCGCGGCGACCGTCGATACCGACTGGTTCGGCTTCGACTACCTGCTGCTGAAGGGCGACGCCTGGGCCCGCCTGCTGGATTACTACACCAACCTGTAAGATGATTGACTGGCGCAACTGTCTCTGATAAGCGGATGTCGTCTGTAGCGGCGGCCTCCGGGCCGCCACGATGGCGGCGCAGGCGCCGCCGCTACTTACATCCTGTGTAGATGAATGGTTGCTGATTTGGAAACAACCCCCCTTCCTCCCGGCTTTGACCGGGAGGAGGGGAACCACTGATCGGGGGAAGGTCGACATGTATAAGAAACAGATGAAATTGCAGCGCATCGCGTGTTTCCTGTCCATTGCGGCAAGCGCGCTGGTATTCCTGTACGCGCTGGGCATCATGACGGATCTGTACGATATGTTGTACACGATGATTCCGGTGCCTGACGACCCGTCTTCGGTCAAGGTGGCCGGTGCCATGATCTACTACGACATGCAGGGGTTCAACCAGTCGCTGCTGCGGGCGGGCATCGGCCTGATACTGGTCTCGTGCCTGCTGTTTATCACCAGCACCCATACCCGCAGAAAGTATTACATCGGCAACTATGTGGCCATTTGCCTGAACGCCGTGGCCAACATCGGCGTGGCCCTGTGGGCCCACGGGCAGATCGCGGCCTTCAAGGCCCAGTACCTTTCCACCGTGGATTTCGCGCAACTGGAGCGCCGCCTTTCGAGGGCGGGCACCTATACCGACTCGACCTTCTGGTTCGATGTCAATACCGCCATCTTCGCCTTCGCGCTGTTTGTGGTGGCGCTGCTCATCATCAGCGCGGCATGGAAGGTGACGCTGATGAAGAACGAGAGAAAACTGATTGAAGCAGGAAAGGCGGTGTCGGCATGATGAACGACCAGTCCGTTCGCCTCGATCGCATGCGGTTTACAAAGAATACCACGTCCTCCCGGCTGGTTCTGCTGGCCATCGTACTGGACGCGCTGTACTTTGTCAGCCTCTATAGAATCAATTTGGATTATTACTACAACATGATGATGGGCGCTTCCATCCTCTACAATCTGGTATTCATGCTGGCGGCCTTCCTGGCCTCCGAGGGCGTGAAGAACTACAAGCAGAGCTATTCCGGGGTGCTGTGCGTGCTGTGCGTGATCCAGATCGCGCGGATATTCATACTCCCGGTGCCGGCCCACCAGGCGACGGTCACCGTCGGCGGAGAGACGCTGCTGGCGATGAACAACGAGCAGTTCACCTGGGCCGTGATCTATCTCGTGGGCTCTGCCGCCTGTCTGTTCGTGGCCGCGGTGATCAACTTCACGAAGAGCCGTGCGCTGAAGGTGCATATCGCCGGCCTGGAAGGCCAGAAGGCATAGGGGAGGGCACACCATGGCACAGTTGAGTTTACAGCATATCGATAAAATATACGACAACAACGTCCAGGCGGTGTACGATTTCAACATCGACATCAAGGACGGCGAGTTGATCGTGCTGGTCGGCCCCTCGGGCTGCGGTAAGTCCACCACGCTGCGCATGGTGGCGGGCCTGGAGGACATCTCCCGGGGCAATCTGCTGCTGGACGGCAGGGACATCACCCGTGCCCCGGCCAAGGACCGGGACATGGCGATGGTGTTCCAGAACTACGCGCTGTACGGCCACATGACCATCTATGAAAACATGGCCTTTTCGCTGCTGCTGCGCAAGGAGGACCCCAACGTCATCCACAAGAAGGTGCTGGCGGCCGCGGACATTCTGGGCCTGACCAGCCAGTTGAACAAAAAGCCCTCCCAGCTGTCCGGCGGCCAGCGCCAGCGTGTGGCCATGGGCCGCTCCATCGTCAGGAACCCCAAGGTCTTCCTGTTCGACGAGCCCCTTTCCAACCTGGACGCCAAGCTGCGCGGCGCGACCCGGCGGGAGATCCTGCTGCTGCACAAGCGCCTGAACGCCACGATGATGTACGTTACCCACGACCAGACCGAGGCGCTGACCCTGGCGGACCGCATCGTCTGCATGTCCATGGGCCATGTGCAGCAGATCGGCACGCCGCTGGAGCTGTACGATTCACCCAACAACACCTTCGTCGCGGGCTTCATTGGCCTGCCGCCGATGAACTTCTTCGACGTGACCTTTGAAAACGGCGCGCTGTACGGCAAGGGCTTTGAGGTGCAGCTGTCCGACGCGGAAAAGGCGACGCTGGCCGGCTACAACCGCAAGGCCATCACCCTGGGCGTGCGCCCCGAGGACATCGTGGAGGGCGGCTCGCTGCCGGTGAAGGTGTTCTCCAACGAAAACCTTGGCATGAACACGCTGGTGCACGGCCACATGGGCGACAATATCCGCGTCACAGCCAAGCTGCGCGGCTGGACCGACTACAAAAACGGCGACGTCGTGAAGCTGGGCTTCAAGCGCAAGCACTTCTTCGACAAGGAAACCACAAACGCCATATGGAAAGGGGATCGATGAGACATGGCCAATCAGCCCAAGGGTTTCAGTGAGTTCATTCGCAAGCGCATCGTCGCGCTGAAGCGCAAGCCCCAGACCATCGCCCTCATCGCCTTCGCTCTGGCGTTTGTCTATTATTCCCTGAACCTGACGAAGATATCCGATACCACGGCCTACATCAACCTGCCCGGCATGGGCCTGGCGGGCTTTGCCACGATGCTGTTCTCCATACTGCTGATGGTCTGCTTCATGAACGCCTTTCCCCACCGCAAGAAGGTAAATGTGCCGATGCTGGCGCTGATGTTTGTGTTGGTGGCCATCATCATCTATGCC
Organism: uncultured Eubacteriales bacterium; assembly: GCA_900318045.1. Taxonomy (GTDB): domain Bacteria; phylum Bacillota; class Clostridia; order Christensenellales; family Aristaeellaceae; genus UBA2862. Next base: position 1,229 of record ONJE01000258.1, on the reverse strand, counting down.
GGCATCTTCTACCAGGGCCGCATCACCGAGGCACTGACCCGGGAGGTCAACCCCATCACCGTGAGCGCCGACAAGATCTACATCACACAGGCCCAGACCATGCTGTCCATCCACAGGATCATACTGATCGTCGGCGTGGCGCTGGTGGCGCTGCTGCCGGTGTATTCCAAGGCCCTGAAGAAGATCAACACCAATGTGGACGTGGCCGAGAACGAGGAGATGGCGACCATCGACATCAGCGGGGAGGATGCGTAGTCGCTCGCGGTTTGTGACGACGCTTTAGCGGCATGGCTCGAAAGCAGAAAAACCCGCCCCGGGAGACGCCCAAATCGGCGGCGGATTATTACAAGCTGAATCTCAAGGCCGTGGATGACCTGGTCACCGCGGACAGGGACAATTCGCCGAAGGTCAGCGAGGCGGAGCTGCGCAAGTACCGCTCCGGTCCGAAGATCCGGCTGTCGGAGTCCCTGAAGGCGCTGCTGATCAAATTCTGGTTCAACGGCGCGACCTGCTTCTTCTTCCTGTGGGGACTGGGCGCCTATCTGCACAGCTGGCTGGACCAGATGGTGGTGCTGGCGCTGGCCCTTGGGGCAGTCACCGACCTGCTGACCAACAACGTGTTCAGGTTTTACGCCAGGACCCCGGGCACCAACGATCGTTGGATGATGTTCCCCCAGCGGGCCTTCTATACGCTGCCGCTGAACCTGCTCTACGCGGGGCTGCTGCTGTTCCTGGTGATGACGACTTACAACGTCGTCAATGCCGCTATCATCGGCATCACCGGCGCGAAGGACACCCTGCCCCTGGGCGTGGGGCCGATCCTCTTCGGCGTATTCACCACCGCCTGGGATATCCTGCTCATCAGGATCAAGCATACGGCGCAGAGCGTCCTCTCGGATGCCCGGCGCGCCACCAAGGGAGTGTAAGACGGCGTGTTTCATACCATCTATGTCGGTTCCACCTCGGTGTGCTTTGAGCTGGAGAATCAGTCCCCCTTCTATGCCCCCGAGCCCTGGCGGGCGATGATGGACGGCAGGATCGTCAGGGAAGGCCGGGAGAACGTGTTTTCGCTGTTCGGCCTGAAGCCCGGACTGGACTACGCGGTGACACTGTGCTCCGGTTCCCGTGAGCACACCCTGCGATTCACCACGAAGGACGAGAGCTGCGCCGTCAGTGTGAAGGATTTCGGCGCGAAGGGCGACGGAGTGACCGTGGACACCACCGCCATA
>ONJE01000183.1 GCA_900318045.1 uncultured Eubacteriales bacterium | reverse complement strand
CTCCGGGAAGCTGGACGTGATGCCCACGGCCTTCATGCCCCCGGCGTGGGCGGCCTGGATGCCGCTGGGGGCGTCCTCGACCACCAGGCAATCCTCCGGCGCCGTGCCGGTCAGCCTTGCGCCGGTCAGGTAGATTTCGGGATGGGGCTTCAGGTTCCGGATGCGGTCGCCGGTCACGAACGCATCGAAGAAATCCTCCGACAAGCCGATGGCCCTCAGGTTGTGTACCACCTTGGCGTAGTCGGCGGAGGTGCAGACCGCGATCTTGTAGCCCTTCTCCTTGACGGCTGACAGTACCCGGTGCACGTCCTTCGGCACGAAGGCCTCTGTCTCCACGTAAAGGCCGTAGTAATGGTAGGCCCGGTCTTTCATCATGGGGTCGTAGGTCAGGCCGTACTTCCGGGCCACGCCGCCGATGTATTTGTCTTCGCCCCGTCCCACAAAGGGAATGAAGTCCTCCGGTTGGGGATCAATACCAAAGTCCCGAAGAGCCAGTATGCCCGACTTTGCCATCAGGGTCTCAGAGTCGATCAGCACGCCGTCCATGTCAAACAGGATTGCTTTCATTTTTATACCTCCTTATGGGTGATTGGGTTGTTGTGGGTGTGTGACGGCAGATTGCCGAAACTATGGCTGGATCAGTGCCAGCAGCCGGTCGGCGATCACGTCTGCCATGTACAGCTTGTATGCCAGCCGGGAGGGCTGGGGTGGCACGGCGCAGTGCCACGCCTCCGTGCCCTTTGCGCTGTCAATGGCGAAGTACACCTCTCCCGGCGCGCTGTCGGCGTTGTTGGGGTCCACGTTTCCAAAGGTGCCGGTGACGCCGACACCGTAGTCGGCGTTGTAGATATCCCGGCAGACCCGGGCCATGGCTGCTGCTGTCTCGGCGGAGTAGACGCCGAAGGTGTCGATGGTATCGGCGGGGACTCCCATGCGCACCTTGGCCTGATTGGCGTAAGTGACGAACGCTCCTTGCAGCACGGCGGACGAACCCTCGGTGTCGGTGATCAGCGACACCACCTGGCCGGCAGTGCAGCTCTCCATCGTGGTGATGGTGGCACCCGCTTCGATCAGCCCCAGGGTAATCCGGCGGTACTTTTCCTGAACGGCCACTCCTTCGACGGTGCCCGGCGCGCCAATGATTTCCCGCTTGGAGACTGAACTGTCATGTTTCATGGATGTGCTCCTTTCACCGTTTCACGGCGCGCCTTAGCGGCTGTTTCCAAATTCGGGACGATGCATTTTCGGCGTCTGCGTTGACTCGTCCCGATCCATTGGATTGACACGGGTCAGTCAGCGCGAGGCGCTGACCGGAAAATCCTGCGGGTTTACCGCCTGAATAGCATTTCGTGTTGATTTCCCCTGATTTGGCTCCGGGGTCTGCCGACCCGTTCACGCGGAAATCTGTCCACTGGACAGATTTCCGGGCGCTCGAACCCGGTAAACCTGCAAAACCTGCAAGAGCGCCTGACGTAAAAAATACACTTGCCAATCGACTACCTTAATTGTGCGGTGTTTCCCTAAATTTTTACATTTTGGCGCCTATATTTATCCGTCAAAAAGTTGTAATTCCTCCCGGACTCGGTTATAATTGTAGTGTTTCACAAGTATGTAAAGGAGATAATCGGAATGTTCATGAATCTCGTAAACCTGTTGGCTGAGGCCAATCAGTCTGTATCCGTAGCCACCGGCGATGCCGCGGCTTCTACCGCAACCTCCTCTGCCGCAGGTGCTGCGGCTGCCGCTGACGGCGCTGCCGCCGCGGCCGCGGGAACCGGCAGCCTGATCAGCACCGTTGTGATGATGGTGGCGATGATCGCCATCTTCTACTTCCTGCTGATCCGCCCCCAGCGCAAAAAGGACAAGCAGGTAAAGGATATGCTGGCCGCCCTGAAGGTGGGCGACAGGATCTGCACCATCGGCGGCCTGTACGGCACCATCGCGGCCCTGAAGGACGACACCGTTACCCTGACCATGGGCTCCCTGCAGAACACCATCGTTATAGCCCGCTGGGCTATCCGCTCCGTGGAAAACGTGGCGCTGGAGAACGATACCGAACCCCAGATCTAAGGGCCTGTGCAGAAATTACCGGCACGCCTCCCTCCTCCGCCTTGCACTGACGAATTCATTCGGCGCATTCTGTACGAATAATTTATTCACAGTCCCTAACCGCCGGATTCCGGAATACGTACCGGACTCTGAATAGATGGTCCTTCGATTATGGCTGTGCCTTCGCTCAGTATGACATCGATTTTCCCGTTATCCTGAGCAGAGCAAAGCGAAGTCGAGGGATCTTTTCTCGTTTTGGTCATTCTCCCCGCAGCTGCTTCTTTGCCCGCTTATCCCGGTACATCCGGGCGTCGGCTTCGGTGACGTATTCGTCCAGGGACTTATCGAGTGTGGGATCGGTCAGCAGGTATCCCGCGCTGAAGCCGAAATCACCGGGGGCGCCCAGGGCTGCGGCCTCCGGCGGCAACGCAGCGGCGATGGCATCGATCCAGCGCCTGACATCCGCTTCCTCCCCAACGGGTGCGAGGATCAGGAACTCGTCCCCGCCGTAGCGGACGGGAATGCCGTCCTTTGGCAGGCTGCGGCGGATGGCGTTCGCGGTGCTACGGATTGCCAGATCGCCCTGGGCATGGCCGAAGGTATCGTTGATATATTTCAGCCGGTCCATGTCGATGAACAGTATACCCATCTTTCCGCCGGACGTACAGGTCTTCCGGAAGAGGGGGTAGGCCAGGTCATGATAGCCCAGCCGGTTGTATAGCCCCGTCAGATCGTCCTTCATCGACACACCTGAAAGCACTTGGTTGATGTACGACAGGTTGCGGCGGGCGAAGAAGTTTCGAAGGGCCACAGACAGAGCATTGACGATTTCGGAGACCCCCTGTATGGCCATCAGATCCAGGCAATCCCGGATGCACAGGTAGCCCACAGTGTACTCCATAAAGTGCAGCGGCGCGAACAGGTAGTTTTCACCTTCGGCGCTGTAGAGTGAGGTGCGCAAGGAGAACACGGTTTCCATGGTGTCGGGGTAGCCGTTGGTCAGCATTCCCTCGGCAATGTCCCGCATGCGCCCGCTACGGTCGTGGATTTGAATGACCCGCCCGTTGTCGAACAGGGTGCTGTCCAGTATCATGCGCATGCCCTTGATATTCAGCGCGGAGAGGCAGCGAATCAAGGCGATGCAGATTTCCTCGATGGACTGGCAACCGGGAAGCTGGTATTGCAAGGCGCTCAAGCGGTAGCCGAAGTCCGCTGCCCCAAAGGTCTGGCTGATATATTCGCCGATCGGCTTGCCGGATCTGCACCGGTCGGATGCGGCTTCGCCTGTGGATTCCCGTGGCACAAGCTCCGTGGGGGTGAGGACCCGTTCGGGCAGCGGTTCGCCCCGCCAGACGCGCTGAAGGGTGTTTACGCAGGCAGCGCCCATGTTCCAGCCCAGCTGGTCGATGCTGGTGATCGAGGGGGACAGGCTGGCGGAGATATCGTCGTTGTCAAAGCCTGTGACCATGAAATCCCGGGGAATGGCGAGGCCAGCCTGCTCCGCCGCATGACACACGCCCATGGCGATGCGGTCATTGCCGCAGATTACCGCCTGGGGCAGCTTTCCGGCGTGGCGCTGGCGCAGCCGGTCGAAGGCAGATATGCCGCCATCGACGGTGAAGCTGTCGTAGTGGAAGCGATGATCCTCACAGGGCAGTCGGTGCTCCCGGCAATAATCCGCCAGAGCTTTCGCGCGTTGCCGCCCCTCAAAGTTATCCTTCGGCCCCATGGCAAACCAAAAATCGGTAAGGCCCCGCGCTTGGTGCAGGTGGTGGATGACAGAACCCATGGCGGCGTAGTTGTCGATGCCCACGTAGCAGAAGTCTTCGATGCCGTTGGCCATCGATATGACCGGTCGGTCCGAGGCCGCGGCGGCCTGGACGGCGTGGAGCACGCCCGCGCTGTAGGAAGCGGAATCACCGTTGAAAACGCTGTTGATGTCCAGTATAATGCCGTCGAATTCGCGATAGTCCGGCAGGTGGAAAATGTTGTATTCCCCGCGGTTGTGCTCCGGCGCGAATTCCGAGTGACCGTCAGTGCGTATGATGTACAGGCTGGCGGGCTCTCCCATGTCCCGGATGGCACGGTAGAGGCTCGCGGTTCTCTCATAGGAAAACCGCCTCATGCAGTCGTTCAGTATGAACAGTATCTTCTTCATGCCACGGCCCCCGACGTATGCGTTGACGGTTGTATTATATCACATAACTATACTTTGGGCAATGAAAAAATGCCGTCCCGGTGCGAGACGGCAAATCCCATTTTTTGACGCTCAATCCCCCGCTGGGCTGGTGGCGCGGTCGAACAGCGCCTGCACATTGGCGTCGGGCGCGGGAGTGAGCAAGGATACGACGATGGCGGCGACCAGACCGATGACGAAGCCGGGAATGATCTCATACAGCCCGGTGCCCTTCAGGAAGGCCAGCCACAGAATGTCAGCCAGCGCGCCGCACACGATGCCGGCCACCGCGCCGCCGAAGTTCAGCCGGCGCCAGAACAGGCTGAGCAGTATCGTCGGGCCGAAGGCCGCGCCGAACACGCCCCAGGCGTTCTCCACAAGGCCCATGATGGTGCCGCTGTTGGGATTGGAGGCGACGATCAGTGCGATCACGGCGATGATGATGACCACGACGCGGCCTGCCCACAGCATCTCCTTGTCGGAGGCGCCCTTGCGGAACACAGGCTTGTACACGTCGCTGGCGAAGGCCGAGGCCGAAGCCAGCAGTTGGGAGTCGGCGGTAGACATCGAAGCGGCCAGTATTGCCGAGAGTAGTATGCCGGAGATCAGGGCCGGGAAGATGGCCCGGGTCATCTGGATAAACACGGTGGCGGAGTCGGTGATCTCGATGATGCCTCTGGAGGACATCACCCGGCCCACCGCGCCTGCAGCCACGGACATGGTCAGGATCACCAGCGTCCAGGAGATGCCGATCACGCTGGACTTTTTCAGCTCCTTTTGGGAGCGCACCGACATGAAGCGGATGATGATGTGGGGCATGCCGAAGTAGCCCAGGCCCCAGCCAAGGCCGGAGGCGATTTCACGCCAGTCCCGGGCGAAGTGCCAATAGTTCTCGGGCAGTTCGGTCACGGTCTGGGCCGTGCTGTTGTTGATGATCCCCAGGGCGAAGATGGGTGCGATCAGCAGTGCTGCCAGCATCAGCAGGCCCTGGAAGAAGTCGGTCCAGCACACCGCGGAGAAGCCGCCAAGGAAGGTGTACCCGATGATGATGGCCGCCGCGAGATACATGGCCACGTTGGCGTTCATGCCGATGACAGTGTTGAACAGCGTGCCGCAGGCCTTGATGCTGGAGGCCGCGTAGATCGTATACGCGAAGATGAAGATCACCGCGCAGATAATCTGCAGGGCCTTGCTCTTAGAAAGGAAGCGATTGGTCAGGTACTGGGGGATGGTGATGGAGTCGTTGGCCTCGATGGAGAAGCGGCGCAGCCGCGGCGCTTCATAAATCCAACTGAGGGCGTAGCCGATGGCCAGGCCGATGGCGATCCACGTCTGGCCCATGCCCGCCGCATATACCGACGCCGGCAGGCCCATCAGCACCCAGGCGCTCATGTCCGAGGCGCCGGCGGACAGCGCCGAAACCCACGCGCCCATCTGCCTGCCGCCCAGGAAGTAGTCCTTCTCGTTGGCACCCTTGGAGCGCACGAAAAAGTACACGCCGATGCCGATCATAAACACAAGATAGATGATAAAGACGACCAGTTCTGTGATGTTCATAAGGTTCTCCCCATCAAAATATAATAGCTATTATATTATACTATATCGGATGGTTAAATCAACGATTTAGCAGTTTATCAGGGTAAAACTTTAATTAATTTTGGAATTTCCGCGCTAAAAAACACATAACATGGAAAAAAACGACGGGGGGACAGGGGTATGGGAAGGACCAGGACACAGGTTTTTCTGTCCATGCTGAAGGGACTGTTGTGCGCCGTGGTGTTGACGCTGCTGTTGATGGCAGCCGTGGCGGCACTGGCATTGGGAGTGCGGATTTCAGATGGCGCGCTCACGGCGCTGAATCAGCTGATGAAGCTGCTGAGCATACTGCTGGGCGTGACCGTGGCCGTCGGGCGGGGCGGAAGGCATGGCTTTCTGACGGGTATGACAGTGGCAATGCTGTACATGGCGCTCGGTTACGCCTGCTATGTGGCTCTGGGCGGCAATGCCTTCGTGATCACGCAGATGCTGGGGGAGATCCTGATCGGCGCGGCCCTGGGCGCGTTGGTCGGGGCGGTGCTGTCGAACCTGCCGTCGGGGCGGGGCAGGCGCGTGGCGCAATGACGCGAAGAGAGCAGCCGGTGAAACGGCTGCTCTCTTCGTGCCATTGCAGGGTCATCCCACCGTGACCCCCAGGTCCTCGGGGCTCAGGGAATCGGGCAGCAGCTCGCCCAGGGTCTTGACGGTGAAGCCCTTGCCGTACTGGCCTACGATCACGGGCAGGCTGAGGTCGGAAAACTCCCGCAGCACCTGGCGGCATATACCGCAGGGCCAGGCTACGGCGGTGGAGCCCACCACGGCGATGGCGGCGAAGCGGCGCGCCCCTGCGGCGATGGCGCAGGAGGCGGCGCAGCGCTCGGCGCAGATCGACGCGCCGTAGGATGCGTTTTCAAAGTTGCAGCCCTTGAAGGTCCTGCCGTCTGTCGTGAGTATGCAGGCCCCCACCTTGAAGTGGGAATAGGGACTGTAGCTGTTCTGCATGGCCTCACAGGCCAGTGCGAACAGCTGCTCATGGGATGGCGTATCGCCCTCACGGGTGATGCCGACGGCATTCAGGGCGCGTTCTTCCATGTTGCGCATGATGCTTCTCTCCTTCTCGTCCATGTGGTCGTATCCCATCAGGTGAAAGGCGGAATGGGCGGTCAGGTAGCCCAGCTCCCGCTGCAGCGAGTGGCCATATTCCTCGGCTTGGGCCTTCGCACGACCCAGATTAATCACGCAATCACCCAGGTTGGCGCAATTCATGGCGGGATCGTATTCCCGGCTGACGCGCTTGGGGCAATCCCGGGCGGTCTTGCCACGGGGGTAGGTGACGGTAGGGAAGGACAGTACGTCGGTAGGGCTGTCGATGCCCCGCAAATCCAGGTTCAATGCCTGGATCCGGGCATCGTCCACGATGTGCACGCAAAAGCCTGCGCCTTCGATGCCCTCCCCTTCGAAACAGGCTTCCGCCACGCGATCAAGCAGCGCTTCGAGCCCTTCCATGCCATCGGGCACAGGTATGTCCCATTGCAGTTCAATCGCCATCTGTTTGAGCCTCCTGTTTTTCCATTCCCTCCACCCTCGGCGGTATGGCCACGTCGGGGTATTCGATGCGCTCGTGGAACACGCCGGTCAGCACCGTGGAGAAGGCGCTGCAAATCTTCTCGAGGTCGTTGAAGGTCAGGTCGGATTCGTCAAGCTGGCCGTCATTCAGCTTGTCCCGCACCAGCTTGCGGATCAACCCCTCCACCTTCTCGGTGGTGGGCTCGGGAATGCTGCGGGCGGCGGCCTCGATGGTGTCGGCCAGCATCACGCAGGCGGCCTCCTTCGTGCGGGGGCGTGGTCCCTCATAGCGGAAGTCGTTGATGTCCACGTTCTCGCTGCCGTACAGCTTGACCGCCTTGTCATAGAAGAACAGCACGACGCCGTCGCCATGGTGCTGGCGAATGATGTCCAGCACCGGGGCGGGGATGTGGGCCTTTTGGGCCATGGCCACGCCGTCCCGGGGGTGGGCTGTCAGGATGGCCACGGATACCCGTGGGTCGGTTCGGTCATGGGGATTGTCGCCCATCTGGTTTTCCTTGAAGTACCCTGGGCGCTTCAGCTTGCCGATGTCATGGTAGTACGCGCCCACCCGGGCCAGCAGCGGGTTCGCGCCCACCGCGTTGGCGGCAGCCTCCGCCAGGTTGGCAACGATGATGGCATGGTGATAGGTGCCGGGGGCCTCCAGCAGCAGGCGGCGCAATAGAGGTTGGTTCGGATTGGAGAGCTCGATCAGCTTGCTGTTGGTGGCAAGGTTGAATATGGATTCCAACACAGGCTGTATGCCGATGCACAGTATGGCGCTGATGATGCCGCTGCTCATGGCCCACAGCGCGTTGGTCAGTACGCTGGTCAGGTCGGCGCTGTTCACCAGGCCGACGGCCAGTGTGCACAGGAAGTTCGAAACGCCCACCAGCGCGCCGGCCAGCAGCGTGGTCAGGCGCTGGCCTTTGCGTCCCAGCACCGACAGTATGATCGGGCCGGAGGCCATGCTCATCAGCAGCACGGAGAACATCGTCACAGAGAACAGGCCGCTGCTGGCGTTGGTCAAGAGCGAGGCCACGAATCCAAGGCCAATGTTCATGTACAGCGCGGAGCGCTGGTCGAACAGCAGCGCTACAAGCATCAGCCCGAGGGATATGGGCATCATGTAGGCGTCAAACCGGCTGAAAGCCAGGCAAAGCCCGGTCACCAGCACAGAGATCAGCCCCAGCAGAAGCAGGTTGCGGGTCGTCATGCGTTCCCGCAGATAGCGTTGCAGGTACAGCCCCATGCAGCACATAGGCCCAGGGAGGAGAGCATCGCGTACTGGGCCTGGGTGACGATCTCGCCCCGGCGCACGATGACCTCGCCCTTGACGCAGGTCACATTTTCCACCTCATCCCTGGCCTTTTGGCGGTTGGCCTCGGTGGTCTCCTCGTCAATGAGCATGTTGGGCCGTATGCAGCTGCGGATCACATTCATGGCGATGGACACCAGCTCCGCCGAGTAGCCGTTTCCGGCCAGCGACCGGGCCAGCCGGTTGATGGCCGTGGTCTCCTGGCCTTCCAACAGCGTGGAATTCAGCGTCTCACGCACGTCGATGATGGCGTCCTCAAACAGGTGGCGCAGGTTGTCCTCGTCATAGGTTCGCAGGGCGCGGTATTCGTCGGGACTCAGGTTAACCGGCATGGACATGTTCATGGCGGAAAACTCACGCTCCGTGATCTTGTCCGGGCCAGGCCATTCGCTGTCGCGAAGGGCGAACAGCGTATCGAACATCGCCTGCATGTCCGAAGACACGCTGCCCACCACCGAGAAGTCGATGCTCTTGTAGCTGGGCTCCACGGCGGCCGCGGCCGCGGCCCGGCGCTCTTCGGTGGTGACAGTATCTGTGACATCCTTGGAGGCCAGTATGTCCAACGGTGCCGGAGCCCCGACCTGTATGTCATGCTGTTCCGGCGTGATGCCGATCACCAGCATTCCCACCAAAAGCAGGTAGGTGACGGCGATGATCAGCCCGTTTCTGAATACCGGGCCAAGGCGTGCCATGCCCCCCTTGCTGACTTTGTTCATGGTATCCTCCTGATTGTTGCCCGCGGCTTACGGACGGAACACGCGCCGCTGGCGTTCGTTTCGCGCGTTCTTCTGGGCATGCTTTTCGTAGGCTTTGACGATGGCCTGCACCAGCTCATGGCGCACCACGTCCCGGTGGGTCAGCTGTACGATGCCGATGTCCGGCACACCCTTGAGAACCTCCAGGGCCTCTACCAGGCCCGAGCGCTTGCCCACGGGCAGGTCGATCTGGGTGACGTCGCCGGTGATGACCATCTTCGAGCCCATGCCCATGCGGGTCAGGAACATCTTCATCTGTTCCGAGGTGGTGTTCTGGGCTTCGTCCAATATGATGAAGGCGTCGTTGAGGGTCCTGCCGCGCATGTAGGCCAGCGGGGCCACCTCCACCGCACCCCGCTCCAGCAGCCGCTGGTAGGCGTCCACGCCCAGCATCTCGTGCAGCGCGTCGTACAGGGGGCGCAGGTAGGGGTCCACCTTTTGGGCCAGGTCGCCGGGCAGGAAGCCCAGCTTTTCACCTGCCTCCACGGCGGGGCGGGTGAGTATGATGCGCTCGATCTCCTTGTTCTTCAGGGCTACCACGGCCATGGCGATGGCCAGGTAGGTCTTGCCGGTGCCGGCGGGGCCCACGGCGAAGGTCGCGGTGTTGGCCTTGATGGCGTCCACATACTGCTTCTGTCCCAGGGTCTTGCACTTCACCTGCCGTCCCCGGTAGGTGATGGCAATCACGTCCCGCATGATCTCGCCGATGCGGTCGGCCTTGCCTTCGGCGGCCAGGCCGATGGCGTAGCGTATGCGCGTGCGGTCCACCGTCTCACCCCGCAGCACGATTTCGCTCAGCTTTTCCAGGGTTTCACGGGCCAGCGCCACTTTGTCGGGGTCGCCGGACAGCGTGATCTCGCTGCCGTGGGTGTAGATTTCAACCCCCAGCTCCTCCCGGAACAGGGGAATGTTCTCCTCGCGGATGCCGAACATGCCGATAAACTGCTCCGGCGATTCCACGCTCATGTGCTCGGTGTGGGACTGTTCCATGTTTTCCAAATTGCTTAGCCTCCCTGTAATGCCTCCCGCGTCACCGCGGCGTCGGATTGTATCTCGATGACGGCCTTCGCGACCAGCGAAGCGCCGGTATTGCTGTAATCCACCCAGCTTTTGCCATGGGTGTATTGGTTCGGACCTGTCCGGTGCAGGGACATTTGTGCGTCCGCCAAGGCCAGCGCTCCGGCCCTTTCCTGCAGGATGTCCGCGGGAACTGCGGTCTCCTGCCGACGGGTTTCCACGTTTGTGACACGCTCGATCTCCAGCGGCAGGAACAGGCCGCCGATGGGCAGGTATTCACGCTTCACGCGCAGGGATGGATAGTCCTTTGCCCGGGAGATGGGCCACTCCAGTCCCAGCACAGTCAACTTCGCACCGGTGGACCACTGGCCGGTGTCCACGGTGGACACCTGAGTCAGCGGCAGACGGGCTTCACCGGAGAACCAGCTGCGCACGATGACCTCTCCCAAAGCCGCAATGGGGCGCGTCTGCTCCTGGGTGGCCTGCTCCTCGCCCCGGATCAATACCTGGCCCCGGCGCACGGCGTCCCCGGGCTTTACGCAGAGCGCGCCGGAGCGCACCACCGCGCTGACGACAATGCCGTCCATCGCGCAGACCAGATCCCGGGGTGCGTCCACGTCATACAAGGCCGGGGCCGGGGCCTCCGGAACGGCCTCCACCAGCAGCCGAACGCCCTGTAGCTTCGCGCCGACATAGCTGTAGCGATGGTCCTCTGCGAGCAGCTGTTGGGCGATCAGACCGGCGTCGATACGCCTGGAGATGCCGGGGCGTATGCCCATGGCTGCCAGCGATTGGGAAAGGGAGGCAGTATCGCCCAGGGAAGCCTGTTCGCCGGTGAAGGCGATATCCACGACCCAGAGGCGGGTCAAAAACAACGCGCACAGCACCACGGCGACGGCGATGCCTGCGGCCAGCGTGCCCCTGCGTTCGGCGAAACGCCGCAGGGCGCTGCCGCCCCTTCGAGCGGTGATGGCGGCATCAAGGCCAAAGCGCCGGCACAGCGCCAGCAGCCGCCGGGCTGAGGCGGCGTCGCAGCAGACCACGAAGGCATTTTCGCCAACCAGATGTACTTCGTCGAAGCGCGCGCCCTGGGCGGTGGCCCGGTCGATCAGCTTCTCGGGCATCAGGCAGCGGACCCGGATGGTGACTTCACCCCTCATCGGGTACGTCACCTCCCCGACAGGGCAGCTCGATGCGCTGAATGTCGCCCCGGATGATCACCTCGCCCGCCCGGGCACATCCCAGCGAAAGGCTCCGGCCCAGGACACATACCTTGCCCGCGCGGCTGTTCAGTACAATTCGGGATTCGGTGAACACCGCGATGCCGGTGTGGTTTTCTACCAACAGGCTGTGACCGCCCACGGCGGTAAGCCTCGGGCAGCGCCCGGTCATGTCCTCTGCCCATTCCAGCGCGGAAGGCATGGCGCGTCCGCGACGAGGGGACTTCGGAACGCGCACCGCGACCTTCGTGCGCCGGGTAATGCCCGGGTGTTTCATGTTTTGCATCCCTCCGCAACGGGTATTGGATTCCTCCATTAACCTATGCGGCGAACGGGCGCTTCATCCGATAATCAAAAATACCGCACAATACGGGCAACGGTCTGATGGATGAATTTCAACCATCTACAGCCTGCAAAAAACTTGATTGCCCGCCAGGTAACCTGCGATTTCTGCAGGCTGGACCTGGTCAAAATGCCTCTTGTCATACCACTACCCATTCAAGCGGTATTTCTTTAAATATCTCCTATAATATTATACACGATAATGGACTGGAAATGCAAGGAAAACTGTGTTTTCAACAGAAAGGTTTGACATGGACGGCTGAAGGTTGCTATAATTTGATCAACGATGAAAAAAGGGGACTGTTGAATGGTGCCATTCCAAATCAAGGACCTGTTGGACATCCATGGCGCGGGGCTCGCGCCGATGGCGGGGGTTACGGACGCGGCCATGCGCCTGTTGTGCCACGAGCAGGGCGCCGCCTGGGCGGTGAGCGAGATGTTGTCCGCCAAGGGTTGGGTGTTTTCGGGGGGCAAAAACCGCAACGCCCAGGATATCCTCATCCGCCTGCCCGGGGAAGGTCCGGCGGGTCTCCAGCTGTTCGGCAGCGAACCGGAATACATCGCCGAGGCCGCGCGACGCCTGGAGGGCAGCGGCTTTCAGTTCTTCGACCTGAATTTCGGCTGCCCCGCGCCGAAGATCACAGGCAACGGTGAGGGTAGCGCGATGATGCGCGAACCGAAGAAGCTCGGCGCCGTGGTCAGGGCCCTGGTGGAGGCTACGCCCCTGCCTGTGACGGTTAAGATTCGCGCCGGATGGGACAGCCACAGCGTCAACGCGCCAGAGGTAGCCAAAATCTGCGAGGACAGCGGTGCGAGGGCTGTCGCCGTCCACGCACGCACCCGGGAGCAGCAGTATGCCGGGAAGGCGAACTGGAACGTAATCCGGAATGTGAAGCGGGTGGTTTCGGTGCCGGTGTTCGGCAATGGCGACGTGCGCTGCGGCGCGGATGCCCTGCGGATGCTGGATGAGACCGGCTGCGACGCTGTGATCGTGGGCCGCGCGGCCCAGGGTAATCCGTGGATCTTCCGTGAAATCGCCGCCGCGATGAAAGGGAAAGAGGCTATGCCACCCACGCCCGCCGAGCGTGTGGAGATGGCCGCGCGCCACTTTGAGCTGGAGCAGCAGCTGTACGGCGAAAAGCTAGCAGTGCTGCAAATGCGCAAGCACATCGCTTGGTATGTCCACGGCATGAAGGGTGCCTCCCGCTTTCGCGAGCGCATCAACCAAATGAACAGCGCCGCGGAAGTGCTCGCGGCGCTGAGGAACTATGCGGAGGAATGAAGGGGAATATCCCGGGATGATCGAACGGCCATCAGATTCCCGTCATCATCCTGATCTCGACGCCCATATCATTGCGATCGCGCACAACAATATCGCCATTTTTACTTGAAGCTCCCATGATAAAACCTCCCCGGGCCTAGAGTGTGTTTCTAAAATGCATGAAGTGCATTTTCGGCGTCTTTGCCTGCATTTCTGCGTTGATTTCCCTTGACTTGCCGCCAGCAAGCCTGCGGAA
>ONJE01000046.1 GCA_900318045.1 uncultured Eubacteriales bacterium | reverse complement strand
CTCAGCACGCTGATAGTACTTGGCTGGAAACGGCCCGGTAGGGTAGGTCGTCGCCGGATCTCATTGAGAGTCATTCACTGAGTGGCTCTCTTTTTTGTACAGATATATTGCCATTCACATCGATATCCGATATAATCAATGAAAGTGAGATCAAAGTATATGAGACGAAAGGGAGGCATATGATCCGTGCGGCTCTTCATAGCGATACAGCTCTCCGAGAGCATGCGAAATGCGATCAGCGATGTACAGTATCTCCTTAAGCGTCAGGGTGTGCGGGGAAACTACACGCCCAGGGAAAACCTTCACCTGACGCTTGTTTTTATCGGCGAGTATAATGATCCGGACCGCGTGCATGATATCATAGAACATATACCGATTGAACCCTTTGAGCTATCTCTGAACGGCATGGGAGCATTCGGTGATCTGTGGTGGATCGGTTTGGAGCCGTCCGGGGAATTGCAAGGATACGTTCGACGGCTCCGTCACGTGATGGCGGAAGCGGGTATACCCTTTGACAGGAAGCGGTTTTCGCCCCATATTACGATGTTGCGAAGGGCGAGCATTGACATCATGAAGGTGGGAATACAGCCTGTGGGAACGGCAAAGATGGTCGTCGATCACGCTTCGCTTATGCGGTCAGAACGGGGCAGAAGCGGCATGATCTATACGGAGATTTAGTTTTGATCGGAGCGTGGCGCCTGTGAAATGGTATTATATCGTGCTGCTTATCTGCGTGATTATTGGTCCTTTTGACGCGCTGTATATGTACATCAAGGCAGAGCACAGGAAAGAAACGTTGAAGAAGCGCAGGCAGGAGAGGAAAGAAAAAGAGGATAATAAAACATCCCCCTCTGACAATCTGTGACCGTTCGGTCATGACCGTCATGCGGGGGACGATTGTATTTGCTTATGTGAACCTGTACGTATCAGGGGAATACCCTGCGGGCACAGTGGAAATTGCGCTTGTAATAGTCTGAACTGGAGCTTACCATCTCGCTGATGATTACCTTTCCGGCCGTTTGTGAAGCATGGATGATCTCACCATCGCCCAAATACAGAGCAGCGTGGCTGACATCCGAATCATCGTCGGTATGGAAATATACCAAATCGCCAGGAGCCAGTTCATCGTAAGAGACGGACATAAATCGCGTATCTTCGGCCTGCTTGCTGGTGGAGTCCTTCAGTTTGACGCCGACCTGCTTGTAGCACCAGTATGTAAAACCGACACAGTCAAATCTGTCGGAGCCGAAGCAGCCGTGCTTATAGGGCTTGCCCAATTTTTTTCGGGCGCAGCTGAGAAGCTGTTCGATCTTTTCGCTTTCGGAGGAGCCGTTTGAGAGCACCTGAAGGGAGACGGTACGCTCTACTTCATTATACATGGTTGCCGTGATGTCGCAGGTGCCGGGCGAGTTTGCCGTGACGACACCGTTTTCATCGATAGACGCGATGCTGGTGTCGCTGCTGGAGAAAGTGAAGCTCCCGCCGTAGCCGCTGTCAAATGTTATCTCGTATTGGCCGATCTGGCCGACCTTCAAGGAGCCATTTTGGGGAGAGATGGAGAAATTCTTCTTCTTGGGTGCTTTGAGTACCTTGACCTTGCATTTGATTTCTTTCTTTTGGCCTTCGATCTTGGCGTAAATGGTGGTGCTGCCTTTCTTAACGCCGGTGATTTTGCCTGTCTTGGAATTGACCTTCGCGATTTTTTTGTTGCCGGAACGCCAGGTGATCTTGGGCGATTTGCCGTTGCTGGTCGTGGCGTTGACTGTCAGCTTTGTGTATTTCTCCTTCTCGCCGATCGTAATGGAAGTTTCGCTGAGCGAATAATTCGAGCTGCTGTCGTTCTGAATGACGTCGGACGCAGAATCCGGGTATTCAGCGGAAATTGTATCCTCGCCTGTTACCAGATCGGTCAGAAGGTCGGTATCCAGCAGGCCAATGCCATCCAATTCAACAAGATCGGATTGCCGGAGCTCGGGCGCTTCAAGCTCTATATCCTCTATAATGACCCCTTCTGTATCCGCAAACGCGGGGCAACTGTATATTGCCAATAACAGCGCCAGCAACAGCGCAAGGCTGAAATATCGTTCCATAAACTGCCAAAGCCTCCCAGTGTGCTTGCTATCAAACTCAATAAAAAACCAATTACTGGCATTATACCACAAAATACAATAACTGTCAACGATTTGTAATAATTATGCATGAAAAAAATGTGATTTGATTGTGCAGACCAGGCTAAATAAAGGTGAAATATAAAACGATTTAGGAGGCCGTCGGAGGGCGATGGGGAAGAGCTGGGAGAGGCAGGGAGGCTGCGGAAGAGGTGCTTATAAATACACACTTTGTCAGAGTGGTTTGATTTGCATGATTATTCAATCAAATTCTGCAAAAACAACGGTAATATGTCCGTCACAGCCGGATTAATGTGGAGAACCCGCACAAAACAGATGGGCACACTGCAAAATAAATAAAAATGGGGTTGCAATTGCGTTGCGAAAAATGTATAATAGCGCTATCCATATAAACAGGAGGTTTTTTCCCATGAAGAAGGTATTGGCAATCGTATTGGCAATGATGCTGGTCCTCTCCGCGGCGGCCATGGCCGAGACCGTGAAGATCGGCGTGTATGAGCCCGCTTCCGGCGACAGCGGCGCCGGTGGAAAGCAGGAGATGCTGGGCATGCAGTACGCCAACAAGGAGACCCCTACCGTGGAAATCGGCGGCACCACCTATGATGTCGAGCTGGTTTACGCGGACAACGGCTCCTCCACCGACAAGGCGCCTTCCGCCGCGCAGCAGCTGGTTTCCGCGGGTGTCTCCGTGGTGCTGGGCAGCTACGGTTCCGGCGTGTCCATTGCGGGCAGCCAGTACTTTGCCGACGCGAATATTCCCGCCATCGGCGTCACCTGCACCAATCCGCAGGTCACCGCGGGCAACGACCACTACTTCCGCATTTGCTTCCTGGATCCCTTCCAGGGCACGGTTCTGGCGAACTACGCCGCCAAGGAGCTGGGCGCGAAGACCGCTTACTGCCTGGGCGAGTTGGGCAACGACTATGACCAGGGCCTGCTGACCTATTTCAAGCAGGCGTTCGAGGGCCTGGGAGGAACGGTTTACTCCGACAGCTTCCCCACCAACACCGCAGACTTTACCTCTTATCTGACCAGTGCCGCCGCCTACAGCGCGGACGTGTTCTTCTGCCCCGTGTCCATCGCCTACTCCACCCAGATCGTGCAGCAAGCGGCCAGCCAGGGCGCGACCTTCCCGATCCTGGGCTCCGATACCCTGGACAGCAACGTGGTGGCCAACGCCGCCAAGGGTACCAATGTTCAGGTCATCATCACCACCTTCTATCAGGAAGGCGCTACCCCCGCGTTCGACGAGGGCTTCAAGGCATGGCTGAACGAGGATTCCGAGGCCATGACCAACAATGGCGGCAACGACATGATCTCCGCCGTGTCCGCCATGGGCTATGATGCCTACTACACCGCCCTGGAGGCCCTTAAGGCTGCCGGCTCCACCGATGCCGCCGCGGTCAAGGCCGCCCTGCCTACCGTGACGCTGACCGGCGTGTCCGGCGCGATTGCCTTCGATGAGACCGGTGACGCCATCCGCGACGCGGCCTTCATCAAGAAGATCAACAACGAGACCGGCGACTGGGAGTTCGTGACCGAGCAGACCGTTCAATAACTTCCAAATGTATTGCTTCGGCGGAGGCCAGCGCCTCCGCCGATATTTAGGTTATAAGATGAATTAAGTGTTGAGAATTGAGTGTTGAGAATTGAGAATTGAGAATTGAATATGGCGGTGCAAACCCGTTCGGATTTGTTTGATTGGAAATGAAACCGAACGCCTTTGTCTTCACAGCAGCCCAAGCGGCAGCCAGCAGCATTGGGGAACTACCGCACAATGCGGCGGCAACGGCACCTTTTCCACCAAATCGACCAACTTAGGATCTGTGCAGAAATAAACCATACATAATGCTTGTCTGAATGCGCCATTGCGGCGTTGTCGTCGGTCAACGTGCCCCGGCACGCCTCCCTCCTCCGCCTTGCACTGACACATTCATACGGCGCCTTCTGCATGATTGATTTCTGCACGGCTCCTTAATTGCGCGGCATTTCCCTGGTTCTCAATTCTCAATTTTCAATTTTCGATTATATAGCAAGGAGCGTTCCCTCTATGTGGAATACCGTATTTCCCTATATCCTCTCCGGCATATCGGTGGGCGGGCAGTACGCGCTGATCGCCATCGGCTATACGATGGTCTACGGCATACTGCGCCTGATTAACTTCGCCCACGGCGATGTGTTCATGGTGGCCGGCATTATCATGGTCTACATGGCGGCGAGCGGCGTGCCGCTGTGGCTGTGCATACCGCTGGTGTTGGTGCTTACGGCGCTGATCGGCTTTGTGATCGAACGTGTGGCCTACAAGCCCCTGCGCAGCGCGCCCCGCATGAGCGCCATGATCTCGGCCATCGGCGTCAGCTACACGCTTCAGAACCTGGTGCTGTACATCACCGGCGGCCTGAACCAGATCTATCCCACGATACCGTGGATTTCCGATTCGGTGACGATCTTCGGCGCGACCACCAAGATGGTCACGGTCGTCACCCCCTTCCTGACCATCATACTGGTGGTGGCGCTGGTGTTGCTGATCAACCATACCAAGATCGGCAT
Source organism: uncultured Eubacteriales bacterium (assembly GCA_900318045.1). Lineage (GTDB taxonomy): Bacteria > Bacillota > Clostridia > Christensenellales > Aristaeellaceae > UBA2862. Next base: position 12,235 of record ONJE01000046.1, on the reverse strand, counting down.
GGCCATGCGCGCGGTCTCCCGCGACTTTGAGACCAGCCAGCTGATGGGCATCAAGATCAACAACGTCATATCGATTACCTTCATTATCGGCACGTTCCTGGCGGGCGTGGCCTCGATACTGTACTTCACCAACTATACCACGGTCATACAGACCTCCGGCGCCATGCCCGGCCTGAAGGCCTTTGTGGCGGCGGTGTTCGGCGGCATTGGCTCCATCCCCGGCGCGGTGGTGGGCGCGTTCATCATCGGCATCGCGGAAAACATCATCAAGGGCCTGGACATCATACTGTTCAAGGCAGGCATCCTCCCCGGCCCCGTGGGTCTGGCTACCTTCTCCGATGCCTTTACCTTCGCCCTTCTGATCATCATACTGGCCGTCAAGCCCACGGGCCTGTTCGGCGAAAAGACTACGGACAAGGTGTGAGGTGAGCGGAATGAGCAACAGTATTTCTTCGAAGAAAAAGATTGATTCCGCCACGATCATCTCGGCGGTTATCGTCGCTTGCATCTATGTGGCCGTATTCATCGCGGAGCAGTTCATACCGGCCACCTCAATGCTGTTCACGGTGCTGAAGAAGGGCGCGACCTACGCGCTGGTGGCCGTGTCCATGAACCTGTGCAACGGTTTCACGGGCATATTCAGCCTGGGCCAGGCCGGCTTCATGCTGATCGGCGCGTATGTGTACGGAATCTTCACCATTCCCCAGGCGGCCCGAATGGATGTCTACCAGTACTATAACGGCGGCCTCGTGCAGTTCACGCTGCCCTGGTTCATCGCCATGATACTGGGCGGCCTGGCCGCGGCGTTCTTCGCCTTCCTGATCGGCATGCCCGTGCTGCGTTTGAAGAGCGACTACCTGGCCATTGCCACGCTGGGCTTCGCGGAGATCATTCGTGCGCTGTTCCAGTGGGACAAGCTGGGCCCGGTCACGAACGGTTCCAACATGCTGCGGCTGTTCCCCACATTCAACGACTTCAACATCAAGGGGGCAAACGACCAGGTGGCCGTCTACCTGTCCACGCTGGTGCCGTTGTTGATCGCCGGCGTGTGCATCGGCATCATCATCCTGTTGATCAACTCCACCTTCGGTCGGGCGCTGAAGGCCATACGCGACGACGAGATCGCCGCCGAGGCCATGGGTATTCGACTGGCCAGCCATAAGCGCCTGGCGTTCTGCATCTCCTCGTTTTTCGCAGGCGTGGGCGGCGCGATGCTGGCCATGTACCAGACCACGGTGCAGGCCAAGAGCTTCACTACGGCCATGACCTATGAGATCCTGCTGATCGTGGTCATCGGCGGCATCGGCTCGGTCACGGGCAGCTGCATCTCCTCGTTCCTGTTCGTGGCGGCCAGTGAATGGTGGCTGCGCTTCCTGGATCAGAAGCAGATGATCGGCGATTTCGAGGTGCCGCTGCTGCGCAACGGCTTCCGCCTGGTGGTGTTCTCCATCATCATCATGATCGTGGTGCTGTTCTTCCGGCAGGGCATCATGGGCACCCGGGAGCTGCCGGATGTGATACGCGGCTGGCAACGCCGGGGCAAAGGAAAGGAGGCGCAGGGTAAATGAGCGAAAATGTACTTCACCTGGATCACCTGACCATGCGCTTCGGCGGCGTCGTGGCCGTCAACGACCTGTCCATGGACATCAACAAGGGTGAGATCGTGGCTCTGATTGGCCCCAACGGCGCGGGCAAGACCACGGCCTTCAACATGATCACCGGTGTGTATACGCCCACCGAAGGCAAGGTCATACTGGACGGCCATGAAGTCACGGGCAAGCGACCGGATGAGATCACCAAGCTGGGCGTGGCCCGCACCTTCCAGAACATCCGCCTGTTTTCCTCGATGACAGTGTTCGACAACGTGCTGACCGCCCGCCACCTGCGCCGCACCAGCAACTTCCTGACGGCAACCTTCCGGCTGAATGCGGCCGAGGAGAAGAAGATGCGCGCCGAGACCGAGGCGCTGCTTCGGGAGGTGGACCTGTATGACCTGAAAGACGAGATGGCCACCTCGCTGCCCTATGGCAAGCAGCGACTGCTGGAGATCGCCCGGGCGCTGTCCACCCAGCCGAAGCTGTTGCTGCTGGACGAGCCCGCCGCCGGCATGAACCCCCAGGAGACGGAGGAGCTGGGCGAGTTCATCAAGCAGATTAAGGATCAGTTCCACCTGACGGTTTTCCTGATCGAACACCACATGAACCTGGTCATGGGCATCTCCGACCGCATCTATGTCATCGACTTCGGCAAGCAGATCGCCCAGGGCACGCCCGCAGAGGTGCAGGACGATCCTGCGGTCATCGCGGCATACCTGGGCGTCGACGAGGAAGAGGGGGTGCAATGATGACACAGGCAAGTATGCTGAAGGTGAAGGATCTGAAGGTCAATTACGGCGGCATTGAGGCGCTGAAGGGCATCAGCTTCGACGTGGAGCAGGGCCAGATCGTCACGCTGATCGGCGCGAATGGCGCGGGCAAGTCCACCACGCTGCGGGCCATCAGCGGCCTGGTCAAGACGGCCTCCGGCGCGATCAACTTCATGGGCCGGGACATCATCCCCTTCAACGCCCAGCAGGTGGTGGCCGAGGGCATCGCAATGGTGCCCGAGGGACGCCGGGTGTTCGACAACCTGACGGTGAAGGAGAACCTGAAGATCGGCGCCTACCTGCGCAAGGACAAGGACGAGATCGAATCCGGCATCGAGGACATCTACCAGCGCTTTCCCCGCCTGAAGGAGCGCGAGTGGCAGCTGGCGGGCACGCTGTCCGGCGGCGAGCAGCAGATGCTGGCCGTGGGCCGCGCCATGATGGCCAGGCCGAAGCTGCTGATGATGGATGAGCCGAGCCTGGGACTTGCGCCCCTGGTGGTGCGGGACATCTTCGCCATCATCCGCGAGCTGAAGAGCGAGGGTATCACGATCCTGCTGATCGAACAGAACGCCAACGCCGCTCTGCGCTGTGCGGACCAGGCCTATGTGCTGGAGACCGGGCGCATCACCATGTCCGGCACCGGCGCCCAGCTGCTGGCTGACCAGAGGGTGCGCGACGCGTACCTGGGCTCGGCGGCGCGGTGAAATGAATCGATCCCATAATTTTCATTTATACTTTCGCGGCCTCCCTCGCACACTATCCGCAAACGTGTGTGAGGGAGGTTTTTTGTATGAACGAGACAGTGCAGCTGTTGCAGGACGTGGTGCGCAACGCCCGCACGGGCCAGAACGCGGTGGAGCACCTGATGCAGAAGGCGGAGGCAGGCTCCATGCGGGACGAACTGATTCGGGAGAAGGAGGACTACGCCGTCACTCGTCGGGAAAGCGAGCGGGCGCTGGAGAACGCAGGGGGTCGGGCAGAGCCGGTAGGGCCTCTGGCCAGGGCGGGCATGTGGGCAGGGCTCGAGATGGAGACCCTGGCGGACCGCTCCAACGCCCATATCGCCGAAATCGTGATCCAGGGCGCCACCATGGGTGTGATTGAAATGACGAAGGCGCTGAACAGCTATGACGGCGCCGACGCCACCGCCCGCGATCTGGCCAGCCGTTTCGTGGTGCAGCAGAACGAAACCATCGATCGGCAAAAAGCCTTCTTAACATGAGGACGCCCTGATTACCGGCGGGTTCCGGAGGAACCCGCCGAAAACTGTGAAGAAATGGGGTGATTGTGTCCAAAAACACCTGATCCGGTCGGAAATGTGATAAAATTTGGGCTTCTTCCATATTCGGTTGCACTAAGTTGAAGGAATGTATATAATAAAAGTACAAAAGTGATATTTGGGGTGATATAAATGTCAATGTATCCTCTTATTCTTATCGCCGACGACGATCCGGTGGTCCATGAGTCGCTGGGCCTGTACCTGGGTTCGGAGGGGTATGAACATCAAAGCGCCTATGACGGCCAGCAGGCACTGGAAATGGTGGAAAGCCTGCACCCCGACATGGTGGTGCTTGACCTGATGATGCCCCGGGTGTCGGGCATCGATGTCTGCCGCACCATCCGCCAGACCAGCAGCCTGCCCATCATAATGCTCACCGCCAAGGGCGAGGAGATCGACCGGATCCTGGGTTTGGAGCTGGGCGCCGATGATTACATCGTAAAGCCCTTCAGTCCCCGGGAGGTACTGGCCCGCATCAAGGCGGTGCTTCGCCGTTTCAGCGAGAAGGCCAGTGAGGAAGACAGCAGTATCATCCGCCTGCCCCAGCTGGAGATCAGCCTGGAGAACTACCAGGTGAAGGTATCCGGCAAGGTCATACCCTGCACACCCAAGGAGGTCGAGATCCTGCATATGCTGACCAGCAACGTGGGCCAGGTATTCTCCAGGGAGCAGATTCTCTCCAGGGTGTGGGGCTACGACTACTTTGGCGATACCCGTACCGTGGACGCACACATCAAGCGCATACGCCAGAAGCTGCCCCAGGAAAACGTGCCCTGGGCGCTGAAGACGGTCTATGGCGTAGGCTACAGGTTTGAGGTCAACGCATGAAAAAACGCAGCGTGCTGATTCGGCGCGCGGCACTCTTAACGGCAATCGCGGTGGCTATCGCGGTTGCCGTGGGTCTGTCTGTATTCTTTATCATCACAGGGGGGCAAACGTCCCCCGCCGCGCAGCCAGGGTATACGGTTCCGGCGCTCATTGCAGGGGCGTCGGCGCTTGTGGTGTCGCTTGTGGCGGCGTGGCTGCTGGCTGAGAAGGTCATGCAACCGGCGATGGAACCGGTGGCCAGACTTCGGGACGCGGCGGTGGCCATGTCCGAGGGCGACCTCGAGGTTCGCGCCGACGAGGACGCCTATGGTGAGCTGGGCGAGCTGGGCAAGGCGGTGAACCAGCTGTCATACCAGCTGTCCCGCAACATGTACACGCTGATCGTGGAGCGCAACCGCCTGCGCAACATGCTCAACGGCCTGTCCGAGGGCATCGTCGCCATAGACGCCAAGGGTGAGATCACCCACACCAATCCGGCGCTGGACAAGTTCTTCACCCGCCAAAAGACGGCGGTGCACCTGCCCGATCCGCGGATGAAGGTCATCGATGACAAGAGCGTCTGGGACGACTTCGACGCCGTGATCCTCTCGGGCGAGCCGATGAGCCGCAATTTACAGCTGCAATCGAAGGACATGATCCTGAGGATGTCCATTACGCCCATCGTGGACGAGATCGGCAGTATCGCCGGGGCGGTGGGCCTGTTCTCGGATATCACTCAGATGGAGCGTCTGGAGCGCACCCGCCGGGAATATGTCTCCAACGTCTCCCACGAGCTGCGCACGCCGTTGACGGCCATGCGCGCGTTGGTGGAGCCCCTGAGCGAGGGCATGGTCACCGAGGAGGCCGACCGGCAGCGCTATTATGCCATCATCCTTCGGGAGATTCAGCGCCTGTCCCGGCTGATCAACGACCAGCTGGAGCTTTCCCGCCTGCAGAGCGGGAACCTGGCGATCCAAAAGAGCGTCATAGCGCTGGACGATGTGGTGTACGACGTCTGTGACCGCTACACGGGCATCGCCGCCGAGCACGGCTTGGAACTGAAGCTGGAGACCGATTTCTCCCGGTGCCCGTCGGTGTACACCAACGCCGACCGGGTGGAGCAGATGCTGATCATACTGGTGGACAACGCCATCAAATACACCGAGGCCGGATCGGTGACCGTTTCCGCCGACTGGGACGATGAACGGGTCGTCATGCATGTGAAGGACACCGGCATCGGCATCGAGGAAAGCGACCTGCCCTACGTGTTCGACCGCTTCTACAAGGTGGACAAGGCCCACAGCGGCAAGGGCAGTGGCCTTGGGCTCTCCATCGCGAAGGAGCTTCTGAAGCGGATGGACGAGGAGATTTGGGTGACCAGCGAAAAGGGCGTCGGCACCGAATTCAGCTTTACCATCCACCGCCCGGTAAAGAGCGATGAAAACACCTGATATGTAGCGGCAGCAGGGTCGTTTCCGGCAGCTTTCATGCCGCCGAACAATCGAGAAAACAAAGAGAGGTAAGACAATGCCCAGAAGAACCATCCATCGTCGCCGTCGCGCGCAGGGCGGGTGCCTCTCTTTCGCGATTGCCGCGCTGACCGTGGTGGCGCTGGCATTGGTCATGGCCATTGTGGTGACCAATCGGTTGAAGTCCCCGGCGGACAACGTCGGCGTACAGGTTGCGGGAAAGCGCGATGGCAGCTTTGTGGATGCGAAGAACCCCCCCATGACCCCGTCGCCCACGCCGTCGCCGGAACCCACGCCATCGCCGGAGCCTACCTTCAACCCGGCAGATCCCTTCGCTTTGGTGCGTCCACAGCCGACCCAGGAGGGCTTCCTGCCCATATTCACCAAGGCCAATACCGATCAGCCCCAGATTGCCATCACCCTGGACGAGTGCTCCGGCGCGGGTATCACCCGGAAATTCGCGGACCTGGCCCTGGAATACAACGCAAAGTTGACGCTGTTTCCCACCGGGGAGAGCGTGATGAAGAAGGGCATGGATGAGGCGCTGCAATACTGCGTCAACAGTTTGGAATTCGAGATCGAAAACCGCTGCTTCAGTACCACCGCGAAGCTGTATACGCTGAACGACACGCTGATGATATCGGAGATTTGGAAGCAGTCCCTTTCCGTCAGTTATGTGCTGGGCGCCAAGTATCATCCCCATTTCCTGCGGTTGTATGGCAGGGATGGCGAGAACGATCTGCGCACCCACACCTTCCTGAAGCAGGAAGGGTATATGGGCATTGCCGGCTGGACCTACAACGGCAGCCGCATGGAGGAGGGCCGCATCGGCAACAACCTGGCCCCGGGCAACATCTATTACTTCAAGAGCAACAACGATGACCTGGAGCGCATGCGCGTGCTGATGGAGGAGGCCAAGCATCAGGGCTATGAGATGGTCACGCTGAATGAGCTGTTCGGCTATGAGCCCAACCTCATAGAGACGGGCGTGAACGTGCTGACTGAGGACATGCCCGAGCTTCAGGAAAAAAACATCCCCTACTACTTTATGAAGCCCGGCGATTGTACCTGGGCGACCAACCTGCTCCAGCGTCGGCTGACCGACCTGGGCTACCTGCCCCCGGACAGCGCGGACGGCGTCTATGGCAGCAGCACTGCCGCGGCGCTCAGCGCGTTCCAGGCCAAGCTGGGCATGGCCGCCACTGGCGCGGCGGACGTGCTGACCCAGGAGCGGCTGTTCGCCGACGATGCGCCTTCGGTGGACGAGAAATGATTTAGGGAAATACCGCACAATATGGGCGGTATTTCCTTAACAGTGAGGCCTATCGGGATTTGTCCGACAGGCCTCATTTTTTATCCTCTACCAAAATTAATCACATTTCGTTTGTAAAACCCCCTTGCTTTTTTTATAAAAATTGGATATACTTCATATGAAAACGAAATCGTTTTAGATCGTCGTGGGAGAAGGAGGTCATGCTATGTCTGTGACTATCAAGGATGTCGCGCGCACCTGTGGAATGTCCATATCCACGGTCAGCAAGGTGTTCAACGGCTATCCGGATATCAGCGAGGCCACACGCAGGCAGGTGATGGAGACCGCCCACGAAATTGGCTATCGTCCCAACGCGCTGGCAAGGGCGCTGAAGACCAACCGCAGCTTCAACGTGGGTGTGCTGTTTGTCGATGACAACATCAGCGGGCTGATGCATCCCTTCTTTGCGGCGGTGCTGAACGCTTTCAAGGCCGAGGTGGAGAGCCGGGGGTATGACATCACCTTCATTAACCACAACATCGGCGCCATGGACATGACCTATCTGGAGCACTGCCGCTATCGCAATGTGGACGGCGTGTGCCTGGCCTGCGTGGATTTTTATTCGTCGGAGGTGGCGGAGCTGGTCAACAGCGATCTGCCCTGCGTCACCATCGACCACGTGTTCAACAATCGCTCCAGCATCATTTCCGACAACATCGGCGGCATAGGCACGCTGGTGGACCGTGCCGTGGAGCTGGGGCACCGGCGTATCGCCTACATCCATGGCCAGAAGCGCAACTCCTCGGTGACGGAGAACCGCATCCGGGGTTTTTACCGTGCCATGGAGCAGCACGGCCTTCCCCTGCCCGACGGCTTTGTCGTCCCCGGTCGCTACGACGATTTTGAATATATCCGCGGCAGCCTGCTGGCGCTGCTGGATCGTCCGGACCGCCCGACCTGCATACTGCTGCCCGACGACGCATCCTATTTCGGGGCGCTGGATACCCTGCGCGAACAGGGCCTTCGCGTGCCCGAGGACATTTCGGTGGCGGGCTATGACGGTATTCGCTCGGTGCAGGCGGTGCGCCCGCGGCTGACCACGGTTTGCCAGGATACCGACGCCATGGGCCGACACGCCGCGCTGCGGCTGATCGACCACATCGACCATCCCAACACAGCCATCAGCGATTCCATACTGATTCCCACCATGCTCATTGAGGGCGAATCGATGGCAGCGGCGCCGAAAGGCCTGTAACAAAAGTCCAACAGCTCTGCTCAGGGCGCGCTCCGCACCTATTCCGTGCGGGGCGCGTAGTATATACCGAACCCCCTGAAAGGAGCTAAGAATATGGGAAATAACTATCGCTGCGGCGACTGCGGACGCCGCGATTCCAATAATCGCTATGGATGCCTGAACTGCCTGGGCGGCAACCATCGCTGCTGGAACAACTATCCCTACTACAACGGGCCCTGCCCTGACCGGGACGGCAATTATGAAATACTGCGGGGCGGGTATGAAGGTGACTACGGTCGCTATGATGGCGGCGGGCGCAGGGACAGTGATGCAAAATACGGCATCTTCACGGCCATGCTGCCCATGGCGGTGGCTCCGAACGGCATCATACCGCTGGTGAACGGCAACGGTCTTTGCAAGTGCGGCGACTTCGCCGTCAACTGCGGCCTGATAACCGTTGAGGAGGCGGGCATCTACCTGGCCACCTACACGGTGCGCGTGCCCGAGGGGCAAACGTTGGCGTCCAACATCACGCTGAACGTCAACGATGCCAGCCAGACCACGGCCATCGCCGAGGTCGGCGGTGAGGGGCCCGTCAGCTTCACGGCCCAAGCCATCTGCGACATGTGCGAGCGCTCCACCGTCGCGCTGCGCAGCTCGGAGGCCATCAATATCACCGATCCCTCGGTTCAGCCGCTGGTGACGCTGTCTCTGGTAAGAATATGACAGGAATGGGGCGGGGCAGGCTTGTCCCGCCCCATTGTTGACGCGTTTCACGGCGGCTTGTTTCATTGACATTTTTACCCGATTCTGTTATACTGAATGCGTCATCCGGGAATATTCCCGTCGCAATGCTCAGACGGATATGGTGGCGGGATAATCCCGTGAGCCAATCCGTTTTTTATTGTACAGGATCGACGGCACAGAGGACATTTCCATGGCAAATCGATACAACAGACCCATGATTTCCCGGGCGCGGCAGCGCTCGATGGACCGGAAGCGGCTCTTCATTATCGGTGGCGCGGCAGCGGTGCTGGTATTGGTCGTGGTGCTGGCGCTGGTTCTGCCGAAGGGCGGCAAGGACCGGGCGGTCTCCGTGCCAGCGGAAGGGGTGTTGCAGGCGGAGGGCGAGCCGCTGGTGCCCCAGCAGGCGGAAGGCGAACCGTTGGTGCCCCTGGTTTCGCCCACATCCACGCCCGAGCCCGTCGCCGCTGCCACGCCCGAACCGCAGGCGGTGGATCCACAGCGGGCAGCCGCGCGCCCCACACCCACGGCCGAGGGCTTTATGCCCGTGTTTTCAAAGGCCAATACCGAGGAGAAGATCGTCGCCATCACCGTGGACGACTGCTTCCAGGCGGAAAATCTCAGGCAGATCGTGGACAAGGCCATCGAGGTGGGCGGCAAGCTGACCATCTTCCCCATCGGCCAGAACGCGGTAAAACAGGCCCAGAGCGAAATCCTCAAATACGCCTGGGAGAACGGCTTCGAGCTGGAGAACCACACCTATACCCACAACGGCCTGTTCGCGTGCAGCAACGAGGAGCTGGCCGAGGAGGTCTACAAGCAGCAGCTGGCCCTGAGCCACATATTGGGCGTGGAATACCACTGCCACTTCCTGCGTCCTCGGGGCGGCGACGCCCGGGGCGACCAGCGCATGCAGATGTACGCCAGACAGCTGGGCTACTACGGCATCGCCCATTGGTCAGCCTCCGGATCAGCCAACAATACCAAGATCGCCAAGGCCCTGGAACCCGGCGCGATCTACCTCTTCCACACCACCGATACAGATTTGGAAAAACTATTGAAGTTCATCCCCTGGGTGGTTGAGCAGGGCTATCAGCTGGTGACGCTGAACGAGATGTTCGGCTATCCCGCCAACGAGACCTCGGAGCTGACGACACCCATCACCGAGCATGAAATTCCACAGCTGGAGCCCTACCAAATGGTCTATGTACCCCTGAAGAAGACCTCTTATTGCTGGGAGGCCTATCTGCTCCAGGAGAAGCTGGTTGCCATGGGCTACCTGACCGGCTCGCCCGACGGCGTGTACGGGGACGGCTGTGTGGCGGCCATCAAGGCCTACCAAAAGGACCACGGGATGGAAGAGACCGGCGAGGCTGACGCCGACTTGGTGCGAACCATCCTGGAGAGCGCTTGACATGGGCGGCGTGGCGCAATTCATGTACGTGTCGGCCCGGCGGTTTCGCGAGGACTGGCAGGATACATTCGGGTGTACCGACATTCCGGCGCTGCCGCCGCTGCCCCGCCGAGCCACGGCGGGTTCGGCGGGGTACGACTTCTTTGCCCCATTGGCCTTCAGCCTGGCGCCGGGGGAGAGCGTCCGGATCCCCACAGGGATACGGGCACGCATCGCCGACGGCTGGGTGCTGATGCTGTTTCCCAGGAGCGGCCTGGGTTTCAAGTACCGCTTGCAGCTGAACAACACGGTGGGCATCGTAGACTCGGACTACTTCGGCGCCCGCAACGAGGGCCACATATTTATCAAGCTGACCAACGCGGGGGACAGGCGTATGTCCGTCGGGATCGGCGAGGCTTTCGCCCAGGGGGTGTTCCTGCCCTTTGGCCTGACCGACGACGACGACGCCAGTGGCGAGCGCACCGGCGGCTTCGGCAGCACGGGCAGGAGAGAAGCAAGCGCGATGGATGCCGGCTTTCCCCGGAGACAACCATAATGACTTATTACAATAGAGGAAGGAATGGATCCTATGAACACGGCGCTGGTCGTAATGGCGGCGGGCATGGCTTCCCGCTATGGCGGTAATAAGCAGATTACCGGCATGGGTCCCAACAATGAGATCCTTTTGGAATACTCCGTATGCGACGCGATACGCGCGGGCTTCAACAAGGTGGTATTCATCATCCGTCCGGAAATGCTGGATGTCATGAAGCGCATCTGCGGCGACAAGCTGGCAGGGAAGATTGCTGTGGAATACGCCTTCCAGGATTACAGCTCTTTGCCGGAATGGTACGCGGTTCCGGCAGGCCGGACCAAACCGTTCGGCACGGTGCATGCCGCGCTGTGTGCCCGCACCTGTGTGAATGAGCCCTTTGCAATCATCAATGCCGACGACTATTACGGCGTCGATTCCTTCAAAAAGATGCATGACTTCCTGGTGGAAAGCGCCGCGCCCACCCGGGCCGCCATGGTGGGTTATCGTCTGAAGAATACCGTCAGCATCCACGGGGCGGTCACCCGCGGCATCTGCAAGGTGGTGTGTGGGCGCATGGTGGACGTCGATGAGGTGGCGAAGATCCGTCTGTACGAAGACGGCCGCATTGCAGATACCTCCGCCGGCGAGCCCGGAGTAACCCTTGACCCCGACGGGCTGGTCTCCATGAACTTCTGGGGCTTCCATCCGGCGCTGTTCGACGGCATGCAGCGCTACTTCGAGGCATTTCTCAAAAAGGCAGATCCCGCCGACATCAAGTGCGAATGCCTGTTGCCCGTGATGGTGGACAGCATGCTCAAGAGCGGCGAGATTACCGTGGATATGCTGGAGACCGAAGCGACCTGGTTTGGCGTGACCTACAAGGAGGATCGTCCCCTCGTGCAAAAGGCGCTTTTGGAGCTGCACGCCAAGGGCGTCTACCCAGAGAAGCTGTAATGACCGGGTAGCTGTTCAGTCGCATACAAATACTGAGTTGTCGAGCTGAGGCTCAGGGATTAGGGAATAGGGATTAGGGATTAGAAATAGCGGCTGGTGCAACCAAAAGCCTTCCCCTGGCGCAAGCGCGGAAGCAGGGGAAGGTGGGCCGGCCGCAAGGTCGGGTCGGAAGAGGTCGGTCCCCCTGCGGTATCGACGGT
>ONJE01000312.1 GCA_900318045.1 uncultured Eubacteriales bacterium | reverse complement strand
TCGGCGGCGGTGCGTATGGCCGCGTCGCCGATTTCATGTCCGTAGCGATCGTTGATGTTCTTCATGTCATCCATGTCCACAAACAACACCTGCGCGCCGCCGTCATCCCGGAGGAAGCCTTCATAGGTCTGCTGGGCGAAGCGCTCGTAGCCGAAGCGGTTGTATAGCCCGGTCAGCGCGTCGTGGACGTACAGGTTATCCAGCACGTCGTTCAGCTGCCGCAGCAGCCCCTTCTTGCGCACGTTTTCGATGGCGATTTCCAAAAAGCTGAATACGCTTTCGTGCAGGTTCAGCTTCGCCGCCTGGCTGATGCCGTTCATGACGAAATAGCCGATGGAATAAGTGTTGTAATGCAGCGGGTAGAAGATCAGGAAGCGCTGATCGTCCATGATCCGACCGGGCAGCAGGTAGCGGGTGGGGAAGCGGGCGTAGATGTGGTTCTCATCCGCCGAAGTGTCCGGATTGCCGCAGGCGGCCAATATCATTTCCCTGCCGAAGCGCTCGGAATCGTTGCGCCACTGCTTCTTGTCGTAGTTGTCGTAGTAGTAATCATTGATGCACAGGTAAGTGCTGTCGCAGCCGAAGATGCCCTGGTTGCGTTCCACGATCTCCATCAGCTCCGTCAGGTCCAGGGCGTCGAACATCTCCTCCGCCAGCTGTTCCTGCTGCACGAAGAAGGCCTTCAGTGTGCGGGTCTGTTGAAAGTACTTGTCCCGGAAGTAATCCAGGTGTCCGCCTTCCGGGCAGCCGCAGGATTCAGAGCATATGACATCGTATTTGAAGGGGATGAAGTCGCGCTTCTCAATGCCCTTGATCTTGTTGATCAGGCAATCCATGGCGCTGTAGTTCATCACAGAATAGTCCCGGCTGATGGTGGACAGGCGAGGGCGGGAAAGCTCGGCGCTGGTGATATTGTCAAAGCCGGTCACCAGTACGTCGTCGGGCACGCGCCAGCCGTACTTTTGCAGCCCTTCGATCAGGCCGAGGGCCATCTCGTCGTTGCCGCAGACGAAGGCGTCCGGCAGGGGCAGCCTGTCCCTATGCCAACGCTCCGCCACCCGGAGGCCGTCGCTGGTGCGCCAGGTACAGCGGATAACCTCGATATCCTTCGGGTCGAGGCCAGCCTCGTTACATGCGTCCCGGAATCCCTCGAGGCGCTGGTGCGCCTCGGGCGAGCCGTTGTCCAGTATGCCGGTCAGGTAGACGAGCCGCCGCGCGCCGTGTTCGTTGATGACGTGCCGCGCAATATCGTGCTGGGCCCTTCGGTTGTCGATGCCCAGCACTGTGCAGCCCTCGATGGGGCAGTCGATGCTCACCGCAGGGATGCCGGATTGGGCCACCCGCTTTGCGATGGCATCGCGCACGGGCCCCAGCACGATCTGGTTGCCCTGTATCAACAGCCCGTCGAACTGGTCAAGATCCACCAGATCGAATATCGCGTATTCGCTGTGGTCCCGGGCATTGTTGATATCCTTGCCGAAGCAATCGAATATGCACAGGTTGACCTCTTCGTGGTCGTCCACGAACTGTTTCAGGCCGTGCAGCGTGCTTTCCACCAAATCGTAGTTCCAATCCACGGTGAAAAACGCAATGCGATATCTGTCCATGTCATCGCTCCTGTTTGTAGAAATGCATAAGTCCTCATATATATAATAATACTTTATCTGTGGTTAATCAAGGGGAAATGTCAATTTTCGCTGTGGAGAATTGACAAGACGTTGCCATTCACCCTTCACGCCGTTTGGCTCGTATCCGTACCAAGCGAGCAGTGCTTGCCATACAGACCCGTGGCGAGCACAACTCGCCGGTACGGTGGCTCTCGCGCAAGGGTGGACGGTAACGACAAGACCGATTTGCGAGGGGGTTGTTGCAGCTCAGCGTCTTTCGGATAAACTCCCTCAGTCTGGCCTGACGGCCAGCCAGCGCCCTATCCGAGTTAGCTGGCACGCGAAGCGTGACTGAGGAAGTGAACGCTTGGCAGTAACCCGGGGATTATCACTGTGCCTTTGGCCCGGAGGCGGACCTGTCCAACCTGACGACGATTCGCCGCGCCACCAGTATGATTGTGGCCGCGGCGCAGGCGAGGCCCAGCTGGGTCAACCACTGTTCCTTTGTCAGGGGGACGAGGTAGTACACGTCGGGGATCAGGGTCACGCTGAGCACCATGCCGACACACATGGCGACGAACACGATGGCCCGCAACCGGGTGAAGGGCAGGCAGGTGACCAGCAGCGTTACCAGACCCGCGACGGCGGCGGAGAGGGTGGCCAGCGTCGAGCAGGCCTCGTGGCTCCAGCCCAGCTTCTCCAGGAAGCAGGCTGCCAGCGCGCAAATGGTCACCGCCAGCGCCCCTGGCAACGCCCGGGTGATGACCGTGCGAAGGAAGTTGCCCTGAACTCGCTCATGGTTGGGCTCCAGGGCCAGGAAGAAGGAGGGTGCGCCGATGGTCAGGCTGGAGATCAGCGTCAGCTGGATGGGCTGGAACGGGTAGCGGGTGGGCAGGAACAGCACCAGCAGCGACAGTGCAAAGGAGTACAGCGTCTTTACCAGGAACAGCGAGGCTGCCCGGGTGATGTTGTTGATGACCCGCCGTCCCTCGTCGACCACGGCGGGCAGGGCGGCGAAGTCGGCGTCCAGCAGCAGCAGCTGCGCTGCGTGGCGCGCCGCGTCGGAGCCTCCAGGCATGGCCACGGAGCAGTCCGCGGCCTTCAGTGCGGGAATGTCGTTCACGCCGTCGCCGGTCATAGCCACGGTGTGCCCCGCTGCCTTCAGGGCCTCCACCAGCGCCCGCTTACGCTGGGGTGTAACCCGCCCCAGCACGGCGCAGGATTCGGCGGCCCCGGCCAGTTCTTCATCGCTGAGGGTGGCTACGTCCACCCACTTGTCGGCGTTTACCAGGCCCACGCGGGCGGCGATGGCTGAGACGGTGCGGGGGTCGTCGCCGGAGATCAGCTTGACCTGCACGCCCTGGTCGGCGAAGTAATGCAGGGTCTGTTCAGCGTTGGGGCGCAGCGTGTCGCTGAGGGCCAGCAGGCACAGCGGCCTTGTGACCGGGGGCAGCTTGTCGCTCTCGATGGCGCCGCCGCACTGACACAGCAGCAGTACCCGCAGCCCCTCGGCGGTGGCTTCCCGGGCGGGAGCCTGCCAGAGGTGATCGTCGGGCAGCACGAAGGAAGGCGCGCCCATGACATATGTTTCGCCGTCCGCGAGCGTATAGGCTGAGCGCTTGGTGGCGGAACAGGAACCGGGCCAGGGCCTCGCGACATTCGTCCTCGCTGGCACCTGACAGGGGAATGATGCGCTCCAGGGCCATGTCGCCGGTGGTGATGGTGCCGGTTTTGTCCAGGCACAGCACGTCCACCCGGGCCAGGGTTTCAATGCCGTAGAGCTCCTGTACCAGCGTCTTGCGCTTGCCCAGGCGCACCACGCCCACTGCCAGCGCCACGCTGGTCAACAGGATCAGCCCCTCGGGAATCATGCCAACCATTGCGGCCACCGCGCTGGGCACGGCCTCCTTGACAGGGATGTGCTGGATCCACACCTGCTTGCCCAGCAACGCAAGGCCGATGGGGATAAGCGCGATGGAGACGAAGCGCACCAGCTTGTTCAGGTCAGCCATCAGCGCGGATTTGGGTTGCTTGATCTTGCGGGCCTGTTTGGTCAGCCGATTGGCGTAGCTCGCTTCGCCCACGTACATCAGTTGGGCGGTAAACGCGCCGGAGACCACGGCGCTGCCGCTGTACAGCCAGTCACCCTCGCCCTTGGTGACCGGGTCGCTCTCGCCGGTGAGCAGGCTCTCGTCGGCGCTGCCCGCGCCATCCCGAACCACGGCGTCCGCAGGCACCTGGTCTCCTGCGCGCAGGATCACCAGGTCGCCCCGCACCAGGGCATCGGGGGCGACGGGCTTGTCTGAGCCGTCCCGCCGCACCGTCGTCGGGGTTTGGGCCAGCAGCTTCAGCTCGGCCACGGTCTTGCGGGCGCGGAGCTCCTGTATGGTACCGATCAGCGTGTTGGATACCACCACGCCCATGAAGAGCATGTTCCGCCACGCACCCACCAGCGCCAGGGCCAGCGCCAGCAGTACGTTCAGCAGATTGAACCATGTGAAAAGATTCTTCGCCACGATCTGCAGCGGTGTGCGTCCGTCGTCCTTCGGCGCGGTGTTGCCCTCGCCGGCGGATAGGCGTCGCGCCGCCTCGGCCTCTGTCAGGCCGGTCATTTCGGTACGTTCCTCCGGCGCGCCGGTGGGGAGGGTGAGTTGTTCGCTTTCGTTCATTTGTATATTACCTCTTTGTTGTGTTCGCCCGGTGGCAAATCAGTATTTTACCACTTCCAATGGACTTTTCTGCCGTCGTCGTGTATAATTACCACAAATGTCCCGATGAAGGAGGACTGACTGTTTATGATCAGCAAGAATGCCGCCGGTTTTGTTCTGCTCTCCGATGTGGTGCCCCACATCGTGCAGGAGATCCGCTATTTTTCCACGTACAATTTCGTCGGGGAACGGGTGGACGGTTACGAGGAGCCCGTCGCGCTGCTGACCAGGGAAGCTGCCCGGGCGCTGAAGGCCGTCAGCAACGAGATGATGGTGAAGGGCTACCGGCTGAAGGTGTTTGACGCCTACCGCCCCGTGACGGCGGTGAAGCATTTCCTCCTCTGGGCCATCGAGGATGAGGATGTGCGCATGAAGCCCTACTTTTATCCCGACATCGACAAGCAGGATGCCTTCGAGATGGGCTACATCGCCAAGCAGTCCAGCCACAGCCGGGGCAGTACCATCGATTTGACGCTTCTGGACATGAAGACCGGCAAGGAGGTGGACATGGGCGGCCCCTTCGACCTGTTCAGCGAGGTCTCGCACCCGGATTATCGGGGCATCACCGACGAGCAGTACGCCAACCGGATGCTGCTGCGCGCCGCCATGGAGCGCAACGGCTTCGAGCCCTACGCGTGCGAGTGGTGGCACTTCAGCCTCAAGGGCGAGCCCTTCCCGGACACCTGGTTCGACTTCCCGGTGGCCCAGCGGTCGGTGAAGGCTTAGAGTGTGTTTCTAAAATGCCTGAAGTGCAATTTCAGTGTCTTTGCCTGCATTTCTGCGTTAATTTCCCTTGACTTAGC
>ONJE01000020.1 GCA_900318045.1 uncultured Eubacteriales bacterium | reverse complement strand
CCCCGGTAAGTTAGCGTTTGGAACGCGGCAGTCGCTATTTCTAATCCCTATTCCCTAATCCCTAATCCCTGCGCGTCAGCTCGACAAATCAGAATTTACTGTTCTCTATAGATTTGTCTGCGATTGCCCGGTACACCCGCAGTGCGGATGGAAAGGGCAGCGCCTGCAAATCAGACAGATCCACGGCCATGAATCCCTCCGGGGCCTCATCGCATTCGGCCACCCAGCCCCGCATTCGCCAGATGAGATGGGTGAAAACGTGTTTCGCGTCCGGCAGGGGCTTTATGAGCCGGATACCCTGAAAACCTTGTTCCGCCAGCATGGCGGCAAGGGCAGCCTCATCGTCGAAATGCCCCTCTACGGCGACAAATTCATACAGTCCGCCCAGCAGCCCCTTCGGCCGCCGGCGCACCAGCAGCTTAGCGTTCACCATCATCAGCAGGATCGTCAGATCCTGCGCTTTCTTTGTCACCGGCGCGGGCTTGCGGGGGTATTCCAAAACGGCGTCGTCGGCATGGGCGCTGCAAAGGCCGGAGACGGGGCAGGCTTCACATTTTGGCCCCTTGGGGGTGCAGATCCCTGCCCCCAGGTCCATCAGTGCCTGGTTGTAGTCGCCGGGGCGGTCCGGGGAGATCAGCTCCAAGGCGGGAGAGAGCAGGTCGAAAGGGGTTTTTATGACCGGTTCCCAGGCCAGTATCCGGGAGAGTACCCGAGCCTGGTTGCCGTCCAGCGCGGGCACGGGTTCACCAAAGGCAATGGAGGCGATGGCGTTTGCAGCGTAGGGTCCTATACCGGGAAGCCTGCGCAGCTCTCCGGCATTTGAGGGAAACGTGCCGCCAAGCCCGAAGGCTACGATCCGTGCCGCCGCGTGCAGATTCCGCGCCCGGGAATAGTAGCCCAGGCCCTCCCACAGCTTCAGCACATCCTGTTCGTCGGCCCGGGCCAGCGCCATGACATCGGGAAAAGCGGACAGAAAGCGCGCATAGTACCCCTTTACCGTCTCCGCCTGGGTCTGTTGCAGCATAATCTCCGAAAGCCAAATGCGGTATGGGTCGCGCTCGCCCCGCCACGGCAGCACCCGGGCGCTCCGGTCGTACCAGGTCAGAAGGTCGGATGCAAAAGACATGGGTCGGCTCCTTTCGTGGGGAATTCTGTATTATCGGGTTGGGGGAACAGGATCCGCCTTAAGGAAATACCGCACAATATGGGCAGCAGCCTGACGGATGACTTTCAGCCATCCTCAGCCTGCAAATTCCTTGACTTACCGCCAGTAAGCCTGCGAAATTTGCAGGCTACGCCTGACTAAAATTCGCCTCGCCATGCCACCACCCAATTATGCGGTATTTCCTTAAGGAAATATCGCACAATACGGGCGGCAGCCTGACGGATGACTTTCAGCCGTCCGGCGGCGATGAGCGTTTTCAGAGGTGCCCTGAAGGGGAGGCGACCTGTCGCAGACGGGTCGGAGGGGTTCATCACCCCATATTCTGACCAACACCGTCGGAATTATATAGCTTATATAAACCAACAGGAGCGCCAAACGGCGCTCCTGAATCGGGCTTATCCTTATACTAATCTCAATCTAAAGAGCAACCATCTGCGGGCATCTTTTCCGCCCTGCCGTTGCTTCACTGCGGTCAACGATGCGCTGCATCGCCTCCCTCCGTTCAGCTTAGGCAGAACGAAAAATCTGCTCCGCATAAGTTTACTTTTAGATTGAGCTTAGTATTATTTACTCCGCCGCGACGGTGGCGACATTGGAGCCCATCACCGATTGCAGGTCGGCCCAAACCTGGCGCATCCGCGCCGCGTCGGCATAGGCCATGCCCTCGGGGGCATCCTCCAGCCACTGGCCCACGGCCAGGGCGCGGTAGTCGTACTTGCCGTCTTCGGTCTCGCTGCGCCATACGTAGGTGGGGATGTAGATCGGGTTGGTGATGGCGAACTTGCCGAGTTCCGTCTCCTCGATGGTGAACTGGAAGATAATGCCGTTGTCGTTCTTGCCGTACTGGTCGGACAGCAGGTTGCCCGTGGCGCCCAAGCACAGCGTGCGGCGGACGTTACCGTCGGCATCCTTGTTTTCAAGCCAGGTGGCGGGCTGCACCACATGGGGGTTGTAACCGATTATCACATCCACGCCCCACTCGGCCAGCTTCTGGGCGATCTTCTTTTCGGAGTCGGTGGGGGTGGCGTTGAACATTTCGCCCCAGCTGCAATAGCAGACGATCACATCGGCCCCGGCTTCGCGGGCGCTGTCGATGTCCTTCTTGGCGTTGGACTTGGAGATCAGGTTCACGCCGTACTCCAGCGCCGCGGCGTCGGCGTTCTTTTCGTTGTCGTTAAGCGACTCGGTGTAGGCCAGGAAGGCCACGTTGATGCCGCCGATATCGCGGATGACCGGAGTGGCGCGTTCCTCGGCGGAGGATGCTGCGCCCACATAGTCCATTTCCTCTTCGTTGCAATTCTGGATCGTGGCCTGCAGGTCGGCGAAGCCGCCGTCCAGCGCGTGATCGTTTGCCAGCATCAACATGTCCACACCGCACTCCTTCAGCGTGCCGATCAGCGCCGGGGGCGTGATCATCTTGTTGCTGCCGGAATACTCGGTGGTGCCGCCCAGCGAGCCTTCGACATCGGCCACGGTGTAGTCGGCATTGCCGATAACGCTGGAGATGTTGGAGAACATGTTGCTGAAGTCAAAGGTGTTTCCACTCACTGCCGCGCGCAGCAGGTTCTGCTGCATGGCGATCTCGCCCAGGGAGCGGATCGTTGCTGAGCGCAGCTCCGGCTCGGGGGTGGGCGTGGGCTCCGGGGTGGGGGTGGGGGCCTGGGTCACTTCGACCTCTTCCTCTTCCGGCACTTCCTCCTCGGGGGGCAATACGTTGTTGGCCGCGACGTCGCCATTCTTGTCGAACGGACGGACGACGACCAGCACCACCGCGCCGATGATCAGCGCCAGCAATACCGCCAGTACGATCAGGCCCAGGGGCGTTATGCGGTAATTGCCCACTTTGAGGCCCTTGACAGGCTTGTTGGACATATGGCTTACCTCCATGAATGAACAAATATTACAAACGGGTACCAAATTGTTACATACTGTATTATAGCATATCTGAGGGATTCAGGCAATGGGTCAAATTGAATTTATGGCATATTTTTTGCGATAATATTTCGATATGTGAAATTATGAGGCTGTGAAATATGACAAAATTTCATTATTTTATTTCAAGATGATTGACAGATTGATATGCATGATGTATGCTTGTAATGGCATTGAATAGATACCCGTACCCATGTGGGTACGAAGGCCGGCTTACGGCATGGATACTGGTTTGTATTAAGGTGGTAGAAAATATGGCGACGCATTCGATTGGAAAGCTGAAATTCGATCTGTCCGGAAAGGGGTTTAGCTACCGCTGGGGTGACGATGGCAAAGTACATCGCCTGTTCCAGGGCAGGCAGCAGGCCAGCGCGGACGATGATTATTTAAATGAAGTGGAACCTGACGGCAATGACCGGCAGGACGATTACGATGCCAGCGACGCCGGCTATGCGGACGACAATTATGCCGACGACCGGTACGCCAACGACAACCGCTATTCGGACGACAACGGGTATGCCGACGATGACCGCTATGCGGACGACGACCGGTACGCGGATGACGACCGCTATGCGGATGATAACCGTTATACCGACGACGACCGTTACGCAAACGACGATCGGTACGCGAACGATGACCGGTACGATAGCGACGACGACTACGATGACGACGACTATGACGACGGGTATGATGATGACGACGGCTACGCCGACGACGACTATGACGATCGCTACCAGGACGAGGACGCCGACGAGGCCTATGACGACGGGGACGACTATGGCGCGCCCCAGAGCGACGTGGCCAGGTACATAGACGAACACGACTGGCCGACCTTCCTGCTGCTGTTCCTGTTCCCGCCGCTGGGTATCTACCTGCTGTGGCGCAGGAACCGTTTTGAAAAGCCCATACGCTGGGCGATTACCGTCGCCTCGGCAGTTTGGTTCGCCGTGGCGCTGATCCTCCTGCTGCGCGGCGCGTTCGGCGGAACCGGCGACCAGCAGATGCAGCCCGAGATGACCCTGGCGCCGGTCTCTGTGGAGCAGACCCTCGCGCCCGAGGCGACCGAAGGTCCCGTTGAGGTCATCGACCTGTCCGGCGGCAATACCGGCGATACCTCCATCGACAACACCTCCACCGGCGACACCTCCACCGCCGACACGTCCACAGACGACAGCGCTGACACCGGGGCTGATACCGGCGATGACGCGGGTGTCGCGCCCTCCCCGACGCCACTGAGCGGCTCCGGCAACGGCGCCACCGGCGAAAACGCAGAGTACGTCTGGAGCCCGGCTTCCGGTCTGTACTACCATTCCAACGAAAACTGCCCCAGTATCGAACAGGGCGTGCAGGTTTGGCGCGTGACCCGCGAGATCGCGGAGAACAGCCGCCACCAGTCGCCCTGCCCGGATTGTATCGGAGGCGGCTCAACCACCACCTATTACGGAACACTGGGCGGAAAGTATTACCATATCGACGAAAAGTGCAGCAACATGAAGAACCCGCTGGTCTACACCAAGCAGGCGGCGGAGAACGAGGGCAAATCACCCTGCCCGGTCTGTATACTGAAGACCAAGGATTCCCTGGACGAGGATGAGAACATCACTGCGGTGCTGATCAACAAGGACTCTGAGGACAAGAGTGGCTTGAGCGTCTATGCCACCAAGGAGGGCAGCTACTACCACGTTAAGAAGGATTGCTCGGGCATGAAGAACGCCACGAAGCTATCCCTGCGCGATGCGTTGCTGGCGGGAAAGGGCGCGTGTCCCACCTGCTGCAGCTCCGCCGGCACAGTGGTCTACTGTACCGCGGGCGGCAAGTCGTATCACACGGATAAGAACTGCCAGGGCATGACGGGGGCCAAGAAGGTCACGCTTGCCGAAGCCATGGTGCTGGGCAAGACAAAATGCAGCGTCTGCGTCAAGGGGACCCTTGGCGACGCTGCCGCAGCTGAGGCGACCGCTGAGTCCAAGGAAAAGACCAAGTCCGTCTCGCTGACCGGCAACGCCACCGGTGACAACGTGAAGGTCTATGCCACCCAGAACGGCACCTACTACCACACCAACAATACCTGCTCCGGCATGAAGGACGCCCAGCTGTACACGCTGAAATCCATGATACTGGCGGGCAAGAAGGCCTGCCCGGTCTGTGCCTCCAGCGCAAACACCCAGGTCTACGCGGTGAAGGGCGGCAAGTATTACCACTCCTACGCCACCTGCTCCGGCATGAAGAACGCCACTGCCGGTACGCTGGCGGACGCGTTGGCGGCGGGCTTCAGGCGTTGCCCGGACTGCTGGGGTTCGACTACCACCGACGGCAGTACCACCACGACCACGGGCAAGGACGGCAGCACCACGACGACCACGACCAAGAACGGTACCACCACCACCACGACCACCAACAAGGATGGCACCACCACGAAGTCCACGACCAGAGATGGCGTTACGACTTCGACGACCACGGGCGGCAGCAGTCGGGCAGCCGCGGCAGCCTCGAAGGCCACGGCCAGCAACACCTACGTCTACGCCACCAAGGCCGGCAGCTACTACCACCTGAACAGCAGCTGCGGTGGCATGACGGGGGCGAGCCGCATTACCCTGAAGACGGCTGTCAAGGCTGGCAAGAAGCCCTGTCCGACCTGTGCCGCCGCGGCCAAGCGCACGGTGTATTCCACCAAGAATGGCGACCACTACCACGCGGCCAGCGTTTGTGCGGCATCGGGCATGAAGAATGGCACGAAGCGTACCCTGGCAGAGGCGCTGATGCTGGGCCAGACGGCTTGCCCCCACTGCCTGAGCAGCAAGCGGGCGGCGGAATCGGCCTCCGAGGCGGCCAAGACCTACAACGAGCAGATGAAAAAGGCGGCCGCGGCGGCCCAGGCTGCGGCGGAGAAGGCCGCGAAGACGAAGACCACGGCGGACAAGGTGGCAGCGGCGAAGGCCGCGGCGGCGAAGGCTGCGGTACAGGCTGCAGCGGCGAAGGCCACCCGATCCGCAACCTATAAGTCGGGCAAGTCCGGCGTGCGCGTGTACGCCACGGTTACCGGCAAGTATTACCACACGCGCAGCAGCTGCTCCAACATCTCCGGCACGCCCAGCAGGGTCACGCTGGAGACGGCGCTGAACTACGGCAAGAAGGCATGCCCGGTGTGCGCCGGCGCGGCTACCCGAAAGGTGTACGCCACCCGGGGCGGCAAGTACTACCACTACAGCAAGGCCGACGCGGGCTCCGGCGCGCGTCAGGGTACCCTGGCGGCGGCGCTGGCCTACGGGCTCGATCCGTGTCCGAACTGCGTCACCCGTTCGGCCCGCACCGCTGAGCGCACGGGTCCCTACAAATCCGGCACGTCCGGCATCAAGGTGTATGCCACGCTGAACAGCAAGTACTACCACTCCCGGGCCCATTGCTCCGGCCTGACCGGCGCATCCCACATACCGCTGGAGACAGCGCTGAACTACGGCAAGAAGGCCTGCCCGGTCTGCATGGGCATCGCCGGCCTGAAGGTTTACGCCGCGCCGGGGGACAAGTACTACCACTTCATCAAGTCTCATGCGGGGGCCGGGGCCACGGCGGGCACGCTGGCCAAGGCCAGAGCCATGGGCCTGAAGGCCTGTCCCGACTGCTCCAAGCTCTCCGCCGGTTCGGAGAGCCCCGAGAACGGCGGTACCGAGGGCGCGCCGGTTTCCATCCAGATGTATGCCGGCGACGCAGATTCCACGGTGTATGTCGATCCGGGCACCATCAACACCTACTACCATCGGGGTTCCACATGCAGCGCCGTCCACTTCAAGGGCGGCACCGGGGTGTCGTTGCAATTCGCCATCGACTGGGGCTACAAGGCCTGCCCCCACTGCCAGCCGCCCACCAGCGTCGAACCGGGTTCGGGGACGTGATGTTGCATATAGTTCGGCCCATCGCCAATGGCGATGGGCCGATAATATTTCCCCTTGCGGAAATCAGCGGTATGGTTTACAATATAGATGTACCAATATGGCGTCATTCACGCCAGCAGCATAGAATTACAGCTTCAGGGGGTATGAGATATGGATGTCAGGGCATGGTACGATCGGAACCGGGCGCGCCTGGACGCGCTCTACGCGGGGCAGGACCAGTTTGAACGCTACAACCGCCTTGCTGAGGCCTTCCGCGGTCACTTCAACCGCGAGCCCGAGGCCTTTGTCTCCGCGCCGGGCCGCGCTGAGGTGGTAGGCAACCACACCGACCACCAGAACGGCAGGGTGCTGGCGGCGGCGGTGAACCTGGATACCGTGGCGGCCATCGCGCCCCGGGACGATAAACGGGTGACGCTGTACTCCGAGGGCTTCCCCAATGCCTTCGAGGTGGACCTGAGCGACCTTTCCATCCACGACGACGAACAGGAGACCACCCTGGCACTGATTCGCGGCGTCGCAGCGCGGCTGGTAGATCTGGGCTATAAGATCGGCGGCATGGACGCCTGTGTGACCAGCACCGTGTTCAAGGGCAGCGGCCTGTCGTCCTCGGCGGCCTTCGAGGTCATGCTGGTGGGCGCCTTCGACGCGCTGTTCAACGGCTGGGTGATCGACCCCCAGGAGAACGCCCGCATCTCCCGCTACGCCGAGAACGTGTACTTCGGCAAGCCGAGCGGCCTGATGGACCAGATGGCCAGCGCCGTGGGCGGCCTGTCCATACAGGACTTCGGCACCGACCCCACCACCGTGGAGGCCATACGCTATGACTTCGGCGCAAAGGGCTACGCGGTGTGCGTGGTCAGCGCCGGCGGCGAGCACGGCAACCTGACCGACGAGTACGCCGCCATTCCCTACGAGATGAAGTGCGTGGCGAAGCAGATGGGCTGTGAGCTGCTGCAAAACGTGACCCCCGAGGCGCTGTTCGCGGCCATCCCGAAGCTGAAAAACGTGGTCAGCGACCGCTCCATACTGCGTGCGCTGCACTTTGTGGACGCCACCCGCCGGGCCCAGGAGGCCGCCGAAGCCCTGAAGCGGGACGACCTGGAGGCCTTCCTGGACGTGGTCATCCGCGCCGGCAACAGCAGCTGGGAGCTGCTGCAGAACCTGAACGTGCCCGCCAGCGACAACCAGGAGATCCCCCTGGCCCTGGAGATGAGCCGCAGGATGCTGGAGGGCCGCGGCGCGTGGCGCAACCACGGCGGCGGCTTCGCGGGCACAATACTGGCCTTCGTGCCCTTCGATCTGCTGGATACCTACCGCGCCAACATGGATGCCGTGTTCGGCCAGGGCGCGACCACCGTGCTGGCCATACGTCCTGAGGGCGTCGTTTGGATAAAATGAGGCGTGGCGAATGGGAAATGGAGAATCGATGGCTTTCATGATTCATTTCCCACTCCCGATTTCAAATGATAAACGAGGCTGTAAATGACCAATCATATACAATACGAGACCCATTCCGAACAAGAGACCCTTGCTTTTGCGTCCAGTCTCTCGCCGATGCTCTCGGCGGGGGACGCCGTGCTGCTGGAGGGCGACCTTGGCGCGGGCAAATCGGTGCTGGCACGGGGCATTGCCCGGGGCATGGGCATCGAGGGTCCCATGCCCAGCCCCACCTTTACGCTGATGATCCCATACGAGGCGAACGGTCACAGGCTGTACCACTTCGATCTGTACCGGCTTTCCGACCCGGACGAGTATTACGCTGCCGGACTGGACGAGTTCGTGGGCGGCGACGGCGTGGCTGTGGTGGAGTGGCCGGGTATGGCGGAACTGGACCCCGAGCCTGCGCTGCACATACTGATTGAGCGGGGAGCGGGCGACGACACCCGAAGGTTCACAATAGAAAACCGCGGCGTGGCGGGGTACGCCCCCAGGACGCTGACCCGGTGGAGGTGCGACGATGCCGAGTGATTTGAAGCAACCGACGGTGCTGGCCATCGACACCTCCGGCCCGGTGGCGGGCTGCGCAGTGCTGAAGGATGGCAAAATCGTCCACCTGACGGTCATGAATCACGGCCTGACCCACTCCGAAACCATCATGCCCGCGGTAGACGCTGCCCTCGAGGGGGCGGGGACGGGCTGCGGCGACGTGGACGTATTCGCCGCTGTGGCCGGCCCGGGCTCCTTTACCGGCGTGCGCATCGGCGTATGCGCGGCCAAGGGGCTGGCCCACGCGGTGGGGAAGCCCTGCGCCGCCATTCACGCGCTGGAGGCGCTGGCCATGAACTTTTATGGCTTTGAGGGCCTGTGCTGTCCGATCCTGGATGCCCGCCGGGGGCAGGTATACTGCGCCGCCTTCGACATGGCGGGGGGCATGCCCCGGCGGGCATTGCCGGACGCCGCACTGCCGCTGGAGGACTTCCTGGCGAACCTGCCCGGGGACCGGCGGCTGGTATTCGTGGGGGACGGCGTGCCGGTGCATGCCGGGGCCGTGAGCGAGGCCCTGGGCGACCGCGCCCTGATCGCCCCGCCGAACCTGCGGGACCTGCATGCCGACGCGGCATGTCTGCTGGCGGCCGCAAGGCCCGAAACCTGGGTTCCCGCCGCTGCCCTTCGGCCAATTTACCTCAGAGCCCCCCAGGCGGTGCGGGAACGGGAAAGAAAAAACACACGAGGCAAAACATGACAGAAACGACCATCGGCCTGATGACCCTGAACGACGTGGAGGCAGTGCATGCCATCGAGGTGGCCTGCTTCAAAACGCCCTGGTCACGGGAATCCTTTTACCGGGAGGTCACCGAGAACGAGTGCGCCCGCTACGTGGTGCTGCGGGAGGACGGCGTGGCCATGGCCTACGCCGGGGTGTGGTTCGTACTGGACGAGGGCCACATCACCAACATCGCCGTGCACCCGGACCGCCGGGGCATCGGCTACGGCGAGCGGGTGACCCGTGCCATGATCCAGCTGGCCGCCGACAGCGGCATGAACTGGATGACGCTGGAGGTGCGCCGCTCCAACACCCCGGCCATCAACCTGTATCACAAGCTGGGCTTTATCGATGTGGGCTATCGCAAGCGCTACTACGAGAACACCGAGGACGCACTGATCATGGCCCTGGAGCACCTTCCCGAGGGCAACCCGGAAAACGACCCGATGCTGGTCAGGGAGTGACCGGCCAAGCTTATGTTATTCACCATTATCGAAATCCTGGTCGTGACGATCGCCTGCTGCGCGGCGTCCGTCCACTACATACACGCCCTGCAGATGGAACGCTACCAGACGCCGGCTTATCGCCAGTGGCTGGCGAAAAACCGCGACCGCATCCTGAAGGACAACGTGCTGTGGGCTTTTGTGGCGGTGCTGCTGCGGGCCTACCTGCCGGTGCTGCTGTCAATGTTCATCAAAGAAGAACCGGTGCGCAACGCCCTGTCGGGATGGCTGGTGCTGGCGTTGTTCACGGCGTTGATGGCCTGGATCACCTGGCGGGATTATACCATGCCCAGCCGCAAGCCCTTCGTGGTTACCCAGCGGGTGCGGCGGCTGTTGACGGTGCTGTTCCTGCTGTCGCTGGCGGTGACTGCGTTGATGGCGATGATGCGCCCCATATCCGTGTCGCCCTACTTTCTGTACGCGCTGATGCCGTTTATGGTGTTGGCGGCGGCGGCCATCATCGGGCCTTACGAGGCCCGACTGAACGCCACTTTTTTCAAGAGCGCGAAGAATAAGCTTCGTGCTCACCAGGGGCTGATCACCATCGGCATCACAGGCAGCTATGGCAAGACCAATGTCAAGTTCATCCTGCGGGACATCCTGTCGAAGCAATACAAGGTGCTGGCTACCCCGGCGAGTTTCAACACCGCCATGGGCATTTCCCGGGTGGTGAACGACCAGCTGAAGCCGGAGCACCAGGTGTTCATCGCCGAGATGGGCGCCACTCACGTGGGCGATATCAAGGAGCTGGTGGGCTTGGTGCGCCCGAAGTACGGCATCATTACCAGCATTGGTCCCCGCCACATGGATACCTTCGGCTCAATAGAGAACATCGCCAGCACCAAGTTCGAGCTGGTGCAGGGCCTGCCCCGGGATGGCCTGGCCGTGTTTGGCTGGGGCGATGACTACATCAACCGGCTGTACGCCTTATGCAAGCATGACAAGTGCCGCATCGGCATGGACGACGATCCCGGGGCCTTTATGGTGGCTCGGAACCTATCCTTCAGCGACCGGGGCTCTGCCTTTGACATGGTTTGCGCCGATGGCGAAGCCGTGCGTTGCCGCACGCGGCTGCTGGGCAGCTACAATGTGAAGAACATACTGCTGGCGGCGGCCCTGGCCCGGAAGATGGGCATGGAGATGGGACAGATCGCCGAGGCGATCAAAAACCTTTCACCCATCGAGCACCGGATGCAGCTGATACCCGGTGACCTGACCGTGATTGACGATACCCTGAACGAGGATGCCGACAGCGCCTTCGAGGCCTTTCGGGTCCTGTCGCAGATGCCCGGGCGGCGCATCGTCGTCACCCCCGGTGTTGGCGAACAGGGGGGCAGGGAGGCCGACGTCAACTTTGCCCTAGGTACCGTCATGGCTGACTGCGCCGACGCCGTGGTGCTGGTGGGCCGCCGCGCCTTTACCCGCAGCATCGTCCGCGGCATGATGCAGTCCGGCTTCTCCAGCTCCAATCTCCACACCGCTGACGATATGGACGACGCCTCCGAGATCCTCCAGGAGATCTCCGATCCCGGCGACACCGTGTTGTTTGAGAGCCGGATTCCGGAGTATGAGGAGGAGGGGTGAATTCTGATTTTCCGAGGGGATGGCGGGAACATAGAGGGGCAGTGCAAAGGGAGCAGGGAACAGGGAACAGGGAACAGGAAAAGCCGCGCGCGTAACGTTTCAGCCCAAACATAGGATACGTTCCCGCGATAAAATGAGACACGGAATCCCTGAAAGTGCTGTAGCGGTGGCACTATCTCTCGCGCCATTCCACTTTGCCGCCATGGGATTCTCAAAACGCCAGGGAACCGATGGCTGCGCGTGCGCAGCCGCTACAATTCGCGTAAACCCAGAATACCCGTGCCAGCCGACATTCCTGTTTCCTGTCCCCTGTCCAAACCGGAATATGTATTTCCACCAAACAACGCACAAAAAGATCCTTCGCGAAACGAAGGATCTTTTCATAGGATGACCTTTCTCTCTACAACGGAATATTCCCGTGCCGCCGTCTGGCGATGATGCGGCGGAGCATGGCCTTCGCGCCCAGCTTGTTCAGCTGTTCGATCAGCTTGTCCCGGGTCTCCTCGGGGCGAATTTCGGCGGTGATGTAGCCGTGCTCCAGGCCAAGACGGGTGTTCATGACCTCGCGTCGGTATTCCTCAGCCTTCTCGTCCAGGAATTTGCGAGCCTCCTGGCTGTCCATGTCCTGGATTTGGCGGGCGTAGAGGATTTCCACCGCGCCCTGCTCGCCCATGACGGCCACCTCGGCCCCGGGCCAGCTGAACACGCAGTCCGCGCCGATGTTCATGCTGTTCATGGCGATGTAGGCTCCGCCGTAGGCCTTGTGCAGGATTACGTTCACCTTGGGCACGGTGGCCTCGGAGAAGGCGTACAGCAGCTTCGCGCCGTGGCGGATGATGCCGGCCTGCTCCTGGGCGATGCCCGGCAGGTAGCCCGGCACGTCGGTGAAGGTGACGATGGGAATGCGGAAGGCGTCGCAGAAACGCACGAAGCGGGCGGCCTTATCGCTGGAATTGCAATCCAGCACGCCGGCCATGTAGCATGGCTGGTTGGCGATGATGCCCACCGTCTCGCCGCCCAGCCGGGCCAGGCCGATGACGATGGACTTCGCGAAGTCGGGCTGTAGTTCCATGAACGAGCGCACGTCGAATATGCTGGCGATGATTTGGACGATATCGTAACCCCTGTGGCTGTCCTCCGGCATCTCAAAGGTGAAGGTAGGGGCGTCCCGGTCCACGTAGCAGTGCAGTCGCCGGTCCCGGCAGTTGCTGGGGATCATGCCGATCAGCCGCCGCACCTCCACGAAGCATTCCAGCTCGGTATCGGTGCACACGTGGGCCACGCCGCTGTTCGCGCCGTGCATCACCGTGCCGCCCAGCGCTTCGCCGGTGATGGTTTCGCCGGTGACGGCATGGATGACCTTCGGGCCGGTGATGAACATCTGGCTGATCTTCTCAGTCATGAAGATGAAGTCGCTGATGCCGGGGGAGTACACCGCGCCGCCGGCGCATGGGCCAAGGATCATCGAGATCTGCGGTATGCGACCCGAGGCCCGGGTGTTGCGGTAGAATATGTCGCCATAGCCGGAGAGGGCGTCGATCCCCTCCTGGATGCGTGCGCCACCGGAATCGTTCATGGCGATGAAGGGGCATTTCTTGCGCATGGCGCGATCCAGGCCCATGGCGATGTTTTTACCGTGCTTCAGGCCCAGCGTGCCGCCCTTGAAGGTGAAGTCCTGGGCCGCGACCACCACCCGCTTGCCGGAGACCTGGCCTTCGCAGACGTAGACGCCGTCCCGGTCCTCGGGCGTGGTCAGTTCGGTGTACTGGTGGTTGTCGAAGAGCAGCTGCAAGCGCTCCTCCACGAACAGCTTGCCCTTTTTATGCTGTCTTTCAACGAGGTTTTTGTTCATTTTGGCGTTATCCTTCGGTCGGTCGTTTTTCGTGGGATGGCGGCGCGGACACCGCCGCTACGGTGGCGTCTGCCGATATTGCGGGTACGGTGTGGCGGAGGCAACCATCGCCACGGGGGCAAGTGGCGCCTGCTCCGCCATCGGAATTCAGGCGCTGTGAAGAAATGAGTTGAACAACTATGCGCAGCATATGGGGATTTAGACAAGCAGAATGTTCAAATCATTTCTGAACAGTGCCTTAGGGAGGAGGGAGGCGTGCCGGGGCACGTTGACCGACGACAACGCGGCAATGGCGGATTCAGGCAAGCATAATGTATGAATAATGTATGCACAGGCCCTTATTGCCCCAGGGCGTCCAGGGTCTCCCGCAGCGACTGGGCGTCACCGACGCGGAGGATGGTCACGTCCTTCAGCGTCCGGCTGGCCAGGCCAGCAAGGGTCTTGCCGGGGCCGCACTCGATGAAGGTGTCAAAGCCGTCTGCCTGCATGTTCAGCAGGGTCTGCATCCAGCGCACCGGGCTCATGGCCTGGCGCACCAGCAGGTCGGGGATGGCCGCGGCGTCGGTGTTCGCCTTGGCGTCCACGTTCATGTACACGGGTATGTTCGGCGTTGCAAATTGCCGGGTGGTGAACAGGGCGTCCAGGCTCTTTGCCGCGGGCTCCATCAGTGCGCAGTGGAAGGGGGCGCTGACAGCCAGCTTCTTGCCCTTGATGCGCTGTTCCCGGGCCAGGGCGATGGCCTGGTCCACAGCGGCATTCTCGCCGGATATGACGGTCTGGGCGGGGCTGTTGTAGTTGGCTGCCACGACATAGCCGTCGGTCACGGCGGCGCAGATTTCCTCAATCTTTTCAGGGCTGCCGCCCATCATCGCGGCCATCGCGCCTCTTCCGGGGGCCACGGCGTCCTGCATGGCGTCGGCCCGGTGCTGTATGATCTCAAAGACATCCTTCATGCCCACGGCACCGGCGTAGGCCAGCGCCGCGTACTCGCCCAGAGAGAACCCCGCCGCGCCCTCGGATTCGATGCCGTGGGCGCGCAGGGCCATGGCCGCAGCCAGGTCCGCCGCCAGCACGCAGGGTTGGGTGTTGTGGGTAAGGTTCAGTTCGTCCTGGGTGCCTTCGAAGCACAGCGACGATATGCCGCGGCCCAGGGCGGTGTCGGCGGCGTCAAACACAGCCTTTGCGGTATTTTCGGCTTCACACAGGTCTTTCATCATGCCCGGGAACTGGGCTCCCTGGCCGGAAAACATAAATGCGATCTTCATGATATTCGCTCCGTTCGTCAAAAATAATTATGAATATCTTGTAATATGGTATTGAAAACAAGATCATCTGTATTTCTGTTTCATATACAATATAGCATAACCCGTATTAAAAGTCAACGCATCTATGGGGAAGCGTTCGTTCAGTCTGCGGCTTTATTCCGGCTTGTGTTCGCTAAATGGGGCGCGGTGTTCCTGAGCGTGTTTCCAAATGGGTATTTCATACTAATCTCAACCTAAACCTATACAATCATGCGGCATCTTTTCCGCCATACCGGCGTTGAAGTCCCTTGACTTGCCGCCAGCAAGCCTGCGGG
>ONJE01000354.1 GCA_900318045.1 uncultured Eubacteriales bacterium | reverse complement strand
GACTGTGCATAAATTATTCGTACAGAATGCGCCGAATGAATTCGTCAGTGCAAGGCGGAGGAGGGAGACGTGCCGGGGCACGTTGACCGACGACAACGCAGCAATGGCGGATTCAGGCAAGCATAATGTATGAATAATTTCTGCACAGGCCCTTATCAGGAAAACGGCGAATAGAGGGATAATGAGCCTTTACACTGTAGTTGCAACGCTTTTTGGGGATAGCATCGCACAAGCGCTGAAAGGCGCTGCGTTCGGTGCGATGGATTATATCGCGTATGTGGACGAAACATGGACGCCGAGGAATAGCGCGGACAAGGCTGAAATGCTGGATTTGGAAAGGCCACACCTTGAGTCAATAGAGGTTATATTGCGCATGGGAGAAATGCATGGGAATGACGTTGCAGAAGAAATTGTAGATATATTGCTTGCTGCAAGACGACATTATCATAATTTGACGGTGAAGATGTTTCTTGATGAAAAACACGAATAGTCATGGGTTGTTTTTTGCATTTTTTTTCGATATAATAGTATTTGAAGTAGTGTACTTTGAAGATTGATACAAACGAAATCGCCACAGCGACGGAGGCCAAACAGAACTTCTCCCGCGTCGCCAGACTGGCGAAATGATTTGGTTTTCAAGGTAAGATACGGCGCACGAAGCTGAAAAATCAACGAATAGGAGTACGTCATGGCACCGAACAGACGCAGAAAAGAGCGTGAAATCATTGCTCGTATGAAAAACGAGATAATCGCACAGGGTGGCAATATACCGACCGATGAGGAAGTTGCCACCATCAAGTCCTTGCTTGCGCTTCCCCACAGGACGGAAGAAGACTGGTGTGTTATCAAGGACATCATTGACAGGCGGAATTTGATTTGCATGGAACCGGGTGTGGATGGAAGTGGTATTGAGGTGATCGAACACTTCATCGTGAGGGATGGCCGGTTGCTCGCCTTTACCAACCTGGAGGATGCCACGAGCTATTTAAAGGAAATCGCGCCAAAGGGCAGTGGCTTGATGCCTGTCCAATTTGGCTCGATGCCGTTTTTGGAGGCTTTTGAAATCGCGGACGAAAAATCCATGGAGCTGTTCATTGACCCGCCGACGAAGGAAAGAATAACCGAAAAGTGTATTGCGTACAAGGATGAGCATTTAAGTGCTGTATTGACTGTTAAGCCAGCAATGGCCGAGCTGATGCGTAGACTTATGAAGCTCAGAGAGGACGCGCTGAGTGAAGAGGATGACCAGTAGCATGGTTAGCAAATGCCAGTCAACCAGAGGCCGTAAAATGGGCAGCAAACCAGTAGCCGCAGATTCTCCAGATGTAAACCCATCTTCATGTGGATAACTGAAACACACAGGAGTTGCTGGACTCCGTCCCGGAGGGGGCATTCGCCGGCTTCGTGGTTCAGGAGTTCTACCCCACGAAAAAGGAAAGGGGCGCGTGGCTCGGCTATATGGTCCTTGACTTGCCGCCAGCAAGCCTGCGGGCCTTCGCCTTGGTATGACGAAAAATCCGCTCGCATGCTTGCATACATTTAGATTGAGATTAGTATTACATTACAACTTGCTCTCTATATGTATTTTCTTTTTATTCTAGGACTTTTCAACCTTATCCTTTATAGAAGCGTAGATTGCTACGATACCCATGATAGTGCAGCATACGGCACAAACTGCAACGGTTGCAAGCCAATCCTTCAGGGAGATGTCGATTTTTATGTTTTGAGCGGCGGTTGACAGAGAACTGGGCAGCGAGAGATTCTTCATATCCATGTTATTATCCTCCAATGATATTTTATTATGGGGAGTATGCAGCCTAGGTTGACTGTGGAGCGCCGCGCGACTATGCGCGGCGCTCCATTTCCTCCTCCACCTGTCGGATCAGCTCGCTCAGGCGGAGGTCCAGCCCTCCGGCGATACGCCAGAGGGTTTCGACGTTGGCGTTGTCCTTCCCGCTTTCGATCTCGGCCAGGTGGCTGCGGGAGAGGGCGGCGAGGCCGGAGAGGATTTCCTGGGACATCCCGCGCTCCAGGCGCAGGCGGCGGATGACCCGTCCGGTGACGGTGTGGTCGTAGCTTTGCGGCATGTACATCGCTCCTTTTGATGATGGTAGGCGTGCGCCTCCATACAGGGGCTTGTTTTCACCGCGAGGTCCGGTGCGGTCAACAAGCGCCTTTTCCGATGGGGGCTGGCGTCTCCATAAAGGGGCTTGTTTTCACCGCGAGGGGGATTCTGATTTGTCGGGGGGAGGCTCAGGCAATAGGCAATAGGAATAGCGGCTGACGCGGTTGTCAAGGCCTTCCCCAGCGACCGAAGGGAGCGGTTCAGGGGAAGGTGGGCCGGCCTTAAGGCCGGGTCGGAAGAGGTCGGTCCCCCTGCGGTATCGACGGTTTGCACGCTTTCTCCCGGGAGAACGACCTCTTCCGGCTTTCGGCAAAAACGCAAGCGTTTTCACCGAAATCCACCTTCCCCTGAAGGGGAAGGCTATTTTTGGAGCCGTCGCCATCTCCCCGATAAATCAGAATTTTCCCCCTGTCGGACATCTCCGACAATGAGCGGGCATATGCGTGTTATAATCTGAAAACCAAATAAAAAGGGGGTTCGGATTATGAAGAAGCTGATTGCTTTGACCATGGCGCTGTTGATGCTGGCTTTTGTCGGCGTCGGTATCGCGGAAGCGGCGGGGGCAGCGGAGGTTCGCACGCTCCGGGAGGGCAAGTACATCGTCGGGGAGGATATCGAAGCCGGCGTCTACACGCTGACCTGTACTGCCACGGCGGGTGAACAGATGAAAGACGCCTATGGCTCCCTGGGCAGCGCCTTCGACGCGCTGGACGGGGATGGCGGATACAGTTCGCTGTTCGGCGCGCTTGGCGGAATGATGGAGGGAGTGATCGACATGACCGTGGAGATCGTCGGCGACTACGGCGACGTGCTGAAGCACTATGACATGAAGGCGGGGGACAGCCTGCCCATCACATTGAAGGAAGGCACGGCGCTGAAAATCACCGACGGCAGCTGCACGATCACCGTGCTTCAATGACAGTCTGGACAGAACGACAGCAGGGGCGGCCCATGGATTTGGGGCCGCCCCTGCTATTTCTATATCCTAACATATTTAACGAAAGCAAGACAAAACGGTTTTTCCCTTTACATTTGCGCCCGGGTATAGTAAAATAAACATTAATCGGGGGTTTATGTGCGTTTTCAGTGAAAAGGGGCGCAGGAATCCCGGAACTGAGAAGAAGGGGAGAGATCTATGGCACTGGATTATCGGAAGTGCGCTGAAGAAATCGCCGCCAACATAGGTGGGGGCTCGAACGTCATCAGCGCGGCGCACTGCGCGACCCGACTCAGGCTGGTCATCGCTGACAACAGCAAGGTCAACAAGGAGGTCCTGGAGAACATCGACGGCGTCAAGGGCATGTTCGAATCCAACGGTCAGCTCCAGCTGATCATCGGCACCGGCACCGTCAACAAGGTCTACGACGAATTCCTGGCCGTTACCGGCGCTTCCGCCGCAACGAAGGCCGATGTGAAGGCCGCGGCGGCCAGCAAGATGCCCCTGTGGAAGAAGATCCTGAAGACCCCGGGCGATGTGTTCGTGCCCATACTGCCCGCCATCGTGGCCTCCGGCCTGATGATGGGCCTGGTGGAGGCGCTGGCCAAGGCCATACCGTCCTTCGCCGACAGCGGCTGGTTCGGCTTCCTTGACATGGTGGCCAATACCGCCTTTGCCCTGCTGCCGATACTGGTGGCCATCTCTTCGGCCCGCGTGTTCGGAGGCAATATCTACCTGGGCGCGGTCATCGGCATGATGATGGTCCATCCGGGCCTGATGAACGCCTGGACCGTCAGCCCCACCAACCAGCCCGCGGTATGGGATCTGGGCATCGTCAAGATCGCCCAGGTGGGCTACCAGGGCCACGTCATACCGGTCATACTGGCCGTCTTACTGATGTCGACCCTTGAGAAGTGGCTGCACAAGAAGGTGCCGGAGATGATCGACCTGTTCGTCACCCCCCTGGTCACCGTGCTGGTCACCGCCTTCGCCACCTTCGTCGTGATTGGCCCCATCTTCTCCGTGCTGGAGAACTGGGTGCTGAAGGGCGCCGAGTGGCTGGTCACCTCCACCGGCGGCGTCGGCGCGCTGATCATGGGCGCGCTGTATCCCTGGACCGTGGTCATGGGCCTGCACCACATGTACAACGTCATTGAGGCCGGCATGCTCTCGGGCGCGCTGGGCCTGAACATCTGGATGCCCATCGCTTCCGCCGCCAACTTCGCCCAGTTCGGCGCCTGCCTTGCGGTGGCCATCAAGTGCAGGAACGCCAAGCTGAAGTCCGTGGCGTTCCCGTCCGCGCTGTCCGC
>ONJE01000430.1 GCA_900318045.1 uncultured Eubacteriales bacterium | reverse complement strand
TTCCTTGACTTAGCCCCACTAAGCCTGCGGAAAATCGCCTTGAAATGCAGGCAAATCCACTCGAAATTGCATCTCCCTGCATTTTGAAACACACTCTAGCGAATCGATATTTTGTTGTGCTCGAAGAGGCGCAGGATTGCCAGGTTCAGCTTGCTGCGAACAGCGGTCAGGTCCTGCTCCCGGCACTCTGCGGCCAGGGCCAGCGTCACCTTGCCGGAGCCCACCTGTGTGATGCCCCGGTAGATCGGGCCTTGGGTGATCTCGTCGATGTTCTTGCCTATGGCGGGCAGTTCACGGGCCAGTATGTCCTCCACCTGGTCCAGCGGCTGGTGGTAGTTGACGGAAATCTGCATCGTGTACCATGTGTTCAGCCGGGAGAGGTTGGTGACGTTGGAGATGTCCCGGTTGTTGATGTTCTTGATATGGCCGTCCATGCTTACCAGCATCGTCGAGCGCACGCCGATCTCCCACACACGGCCCTTGAAGCCGTCGATCTGCACGATGTCGCCGATCTGGTATTCCCCGGAGAACACGAGGCCCACGCCGGAGAAAATGTCCGATACCAGGTCCTTTGCGCCCAGGGAGATCGCCAACGAGAATATGCCCAGGGACGCCAACAGCGTCCGGGTGTCAAAGCCCAGGGCATCAAAGGCGCCGAACAGCGCCACAATGGCGATGATGTATTGCAACAGGCTCCCCAGCAGCTTTGTGATCGTCCGGCCTTTGGCTTCCATCATGGTACTGATGAGGCCGGCCACCGCCCCGACGATCAGTATCGCCAGCACCGCGCCCTCGATCAGCAGCACGATGCGGGTCAGCGCAAAGATGTTTAATCCAGGGGTCCAACGGCCGCTCATGACGTAGGAGATGATCTCCGCGCCGCCGGCCCCGCGCCCGCCCAGGCCAGAGGTGAGCATCAAAAGCCCTGCGACCAGCAGCGCCCCCAGCATCCGCCATGCCCGACGCTCCGGCGACATGGTCGCCCAGCTGTCGCGTATGCGC
Organism: uncultured Eubacteriales bacterium; assembly: GCA_900318045.1. Lineage (GTDB taxonomy): Bacteria > Bacillota > Clostridia > Christensenellales > Aristaeellaceae > UBA2862. The sequence goes on along the minus strand of ONJE01000430.1, from coordinate 1,241 downwards.
GACAACAGCCCGTTTCGGCGTCCCTTTTGATCCGCGTTGGCAATCGCGTCCTGCCGGGTAAGCCATTCGGCGTCGTCCACCACGATACCGCCCAGGGCATCGACGTTTGCGTCCGTGTACCCCCAAAGCACCGCGATGGCCAGCAGCACATAGGCCGCCAGGAATACAAGCGCGTTGCGAAGGCCGTTTATCAGGTTATCGCCGATCATGGAATCGACGCGTGAAGCGCAGTAATCGATGGCGCCGTTGAACTCGGTCGAGCAGCCATACCACCGTCCCCCATTCAGGGTAAAGAAGTCCATGAAGCCATCCCTCAGGCTTCCCTCGGGCATGCCCAGCTCCATAGCGTTTTTCCCGACCAGCGCCGCGTCGGAGGACTGCAGTATGGTTCCGGTCTGCCTGTCGATGGTGAGGATCATATTCCGGGAATTCGTCAGCAGCCGCATGATTTCCCCGCCGGACAGCCGCGTGCCCCTGTCGGGCTCCAGGGCCACGATCAGCGAGGCATAGCCGTCCGAGACGTCCCCATCGTCCATCGACACGCCGATCAGCTGGCGCTCCAGGCCGGTCACTTCATCCGTGCAGGTCTCGTGGACGATGGTGGGCACGCCCGAGATCAGCCGGCGGAAGTCGTAGGTAGTGGAATCCGGCGTCGTGCCGTACTTCAACAGCGTGTAGCGGGCGCTGGACAGGGTCTGCCTGCCCTTGTCGTCAAACAGCATCAGATAATCCGAACCGATGGTCCGGTTCATCTCAGACAGGGCCTCGGCGGTCCTGAGCTCCGGATAATCGACCAGCAGCGCCGCAATGCGGGTGGCATAGCCGGTGTACAGTGCCTCCCGCTGCCGGTCATAGCTGTCCGCCCGGTTATTGTAGTCCTCCTGCATCATGTGCAGCGTGTCCAGCACGCCCTGGTTGCCCTGGGTTCGTGCGTATACGTCGGACAGGATATCCGAGAACAGGGAGGATGCCAGTATCGCCACAAAACCGATCACGCCGATCGAGACTGTAATCAGCCGCGCCCGCGCCGGCCCGTAGCGCCTGCGCTGCGACTGGCTGACGACCCTTTTGCGCACGACCTCCATGGCGGAGAATACCCATACGATCAGCACCGCGAAGATTATGAGGGAGACGCCCGCCAGGGTGGCGCCCTTGCCCGCGAAGCCCTTCATCAGTTCCCTGACGGGCGCCAGGTAAACGACCCGGAAGGATGCGATGCCGTTTGACGCCTCCGTGCCCTC
>ONJE01000119.1 GCA_900318045.1 uncultured Eubacteriales bacterium | reverse complement strand
GTAACTGTTCAGTCTGGCCTTGAGGAACTCCCTCAGTCTGGCCTAACGGCCAGCCAGCTCCCTCTGAGAGGGAGCCTATAGGTTGGATGACCGCGCCAAAAGCCTCCCTCTGAGAGGGAGGTGGCCCGCGAAGCGGGTCGGAGGGAGTATAGGACTGAACAGATACATTGAATCAGAGAAATCCGAAGGATTTCCACCACCATTCCCCATTCCTCATTCCCCCCAAAGGAGCGATGCCCATGAACACCATACCGATCCGGCACAAGTGGGAGCCCTATGTGTGGCTGCTGCCCAGCATACTGCTGATGTCGATATTCGTCGTGTTTCCCATCGGCATTGTGTTCAAGCTGTCCATGAGCGAGATCTCCAAGGCGGGCATTGTGGGCGGGTGGAACAATTTTGAAAACTTTCGCGCCGCGTTCCGCGACCCGGCCTTTGGCACCGTCATGCTGAACACCGCGGTGTGGGTGGTATCGGTGGTGGGGCTGAGCACGCTGCTGGGCTTCATCACGGCCATGGCGCTGAACGTCAAGTTCCACGGTCGCAGGATCGCCCGCTCCATCGTGGTGTTCCCCTGGGCCACGTCGCTGGTGATCCAGGCCTCGGTGTGGAACTACATCATCAAGGGCGAATACGGCAACCTGAACAACGTGCTTCTTAATCTGGGCATCATCAAAAGCGCCGTCAACTGGCGGGCTACCTACCAGATCGAGTTTGCATGGGAGTGCGGCGTGGGCATATTTGTCACCATCCCCTTCGTGGCCTTCACGGTGCTGGCGGGCCTGCAATCCATCGACAAGGCCTACTACGAGGCCGCCACCGTGGACGGCGCGGGCTTCTGGCGCAAGCTGTGGAACGTGACCCTGCCGCTGGTGAAGCCCTCGCTGACGGTCTGCACCGTGCTGAACATCATCTATGTGTTCAACTCGTTCCCCATCATCTACACCATCACCAAGGGCGCGCCAGCCAACAAAACCGATACGATGGTCACGCTGCTGTACATGCGTGCCTTCTATGACAACCAAAAGGGCGCGGCCACGGCCATGTCCGTCATCGGCTTCGCCATACTGTGCGTTTGTGCGGGCGCGTACATGATGGTCACCATGCGGAAGGAGGAGCAGTGATGCGGCTGAACACGCCTGAATCCGTGCTGCGGGTGAACCGGCGGGCGCTGATCGCCGCGCTGCTGGCTGCCGTGCTGTGCCTGGTGGCGGTGAACCTGCCGATCTGGGAATTTTCCGCCACGGTGTTCGCCAAGAAATCCGGCAACACCTTCGTGGGGGATGAAAAATACCAGGCCGTGAAGGCCGAGGTGGAGGCGGCCGCCGCGGCGTATGCCGCGGAAAACGGCGGAGACCCCCGGATCGTTGAGAACGTCACCGAGCGCACCAACTCCAAGGGCCAGAAGACCAGCATGGTGGCCTTTGAGGTGCGCCAGACGATGCGTCGCACCGGCTGGGACTTCATGCGCTCCGGGCTGGCGGCGGGCAAGGTGCTGCTCGCGATGATCCTCTGCCTGTTGGTGGCGGCGGTGCTGTTGTGCGAGGGGATGCTGGGCGCGATGGAAACCAACTGGCCGGAGCTCATGCCCCGCAAGCGGGGTCTGCGCCTGGCGGCGGCGGCCCTGGGGCTGGTGGCGCTGCTGCTGGTGCCGGTGTTCATGATGAGCTGCAACCTGGCCTTTTCCCGCTGGATCAAGCTGGCGACGGACGGCTTTCCCCGCCCGGGCACCGACGCGCTGCTGCACACCCTGGACGGCTTCCTCTATGGCGGCACGGCCGGGGAGAAGACCCTGGAGCTGATGACCGGCGTGCAGCACAGGGCGCTGTGGCCACTGCTGGCCGCGATGCCGCTGCTGGCCGCGTTCACGCTGTGCACGGTGGTATGCGCCGACGGCGACCCGAGGCACACGCTGGCCCGGGCGCTGCTGTTCGCGTTCATCATTGTGCTCTGCGTGGTGATACTGTACCCCTACTATGTGATGGTCATCACCGGCTTCCGCAGCAACGCCGAGACCACGGACATGTACTTCCAACACATATTCCCCACAAAGTGGGTGTGGAGCAACCTGAAGGACATCATTGACCGGGGCGTACCCCGCTACCTGCTGAATTCGCTGATGCTGTCGGTAGGAGCCACGGCCATCGCGCTGCTGTGCGGTATCCCGGCGGCCTACGCCATGGCCCGGATGCACTTCCCGGGCCGGAAGGCGTTCCTGGGCTTCGTGATCATGAGCCAGATGTTTTCACCGGTGGTGCTGCTGGTGGGCATCTCCCGGCTGATGAACGCCCTGCACCTCAGCGATTCCGTGCTGGGGCTGATGTTCATCAACGCGGCCTTCAACCAGGCCTTTGCCATATGGCTGCTGCGGGGCACCTTCGTATCCATCTCCTCGGAGATGGAGCAGGCCGCCTGCATCGACGGGTGCAGTACCGTCAGCGCATTGTTGCGGGTGCTGGTGCCTATCTCGGCCCCGGGCATCGTGACCACGCTGATCTTCGTGTTCATCAACGCCTGGAACGAGTACACCATCTCTACGGTGCTGATCTCCACGGCCTCCAACAAGCCCATCACCGTGGGCATCACCCAGTTCAGCTCCTTCAACATGATCGAGTGGCAATACCTGTTCGCGGCGGCGCTGCTGGCTACCGTGCCGGTGGTGATACTGTTCATGTGCATCGAAAAGCACCTGGCCGCGGGACTGACCGCGGGCGGCGTGAAGGGATAAGGGCTATGTGGCGGCGCGGCCACCGTCGCGACGCCCCGGAACGAGTTTACTATGTGGCGGCCAAATGCAGCGGCTGAGCCTGCGCCGCCACGCAATCCACAAACCTGCAGAGGAGGTGCGCCCATGGACAAGTGGGACGCGCGATTCATGGAGCTGGCCGACACCATCTCCGGGTGGGCCAGCTGCTACAAGCCGGACCGCAAAATCGGCGCGGTGATCGTCAAAAACAAGCGCATCGTGACAACGGGCTACAACGGCGCGCCGGCGGGCATCAAGACCTGCGTGGAGCGGGGCGAGTGCCTGCGGCAGAAGCTGGGCATCGCCTCGGGCACCCGTGCCGAGCTGTGTTATGCCGTCCACGCCGAGCAGAACGCCATCATCCAGGCGGCCCGTCTGGGCAGCAGCATCGATGGCGCCACGCTGTACTGCACCCATCAGCCCTGCGTGCTGTGCGCGAAGATGATCGTCAACGCCGGCATCAAGCGGGTGGTGTACAGGGAGGGCTATCCCGACGAATTTGCCCGCCAGATGCTCGGCGAGGGCGGCGTGGCGTTGGAACGCTTCAATCCCGAAGAAAAAGAACAAACGGAGTAAAGCCATGAATACCAAACGCATCGAAAAGGTCATTGAAAACATGCGGGCCTGCGGGCTGCGACAGATCATCGTCTCCAGCACCGCCAACGTGTACTACCTCACCGGCGTGTGGTGCGAGCCCTTCGAACGGATGCTGGCGCTGTTGGTGAAGGACAGCGGCGAGATGACGCTGTTTGCCAACCGGATGTTCGCCCTTGAGGGCCTGACGGACGTGCCCATGGTGGTGTACGAGGACACCGACGACTGTGTGGCGGTGCTCGCGCCCTGCGTGTTGCCGGGAAAGGTCGGTATCGACAAGACCTGGCCCAGCCACTTCACCATTCGCCTGATGCAGCAGCGCCCCGACATTGTGCCGGTTCTGGGCAGCCAACCCCTGGACGACGCCCGCCTGACCAAGGATGAGGCGGAGCTTGAGCTGATGCGCACCAGCTCAAGGATGAACGTGGAGGTCTGCAATCGCATAGCCCGGGCCCTGAGGGAGGGCGTCACCGAGAAGGAGATACAGGCGCTGTACATCCGGATTGCCCGGGAGCTGGGCTCCCCGGGCCCCAGCTTCACGCCGCTGATCTGCTTCGGTCCCAATGGCGCTGAGCCCCACCATGACAGCGACGGCACGCAGCTGAAGTCGGGCGACACCGTCATCATGGACGTAGGCCTGCTCTGGCAGCACTATTGCAGCGACATGACCCGCACCGTTCACTTCGGCGAGGTTACCGACGAGGAGAAGCGGGTGCATGAGATCGTCACCGCCGCCAACCGCGCCGGCATCGCCGCCTGTCGCCCCGGTGTGAAGATGAAGGACATCGACCGCGCCGCCCGAAAGGTGATCGAGGATGCCGGCTATGGTCCGTACTTCACCCACCGCACCGGCCACGGTATCGGCCTGGACGAGCATGAATTCCCGGACTGCTCCTCCGTCAGCGAGACCGTCACCCGCCCCGGCATGATCTTCTCCATCGAGCCCGGCATCTACTTACCCGGCAAATTCGGCGTCCGGGTGGAAGACCTGGTGGCCATCACCGAGGACGGCTGCGAGGTGCTGACCCGGTAATTTCTTTTAAAGAACAAAGAGAACCCGTTTTTTCGCAACTGAAAAAACGGGTTCTCTTTGCCATTGTTCCCTTAGGGACTGTGCATAAATTATTCGTACAGAATGCGCCGAATGAATTCGTCAGTGCAAGGAGGAGGGAGGCGTGCCGGGGCACGTTGACCGACGACAACGCAGCAATGGCGGATTCAGGCAAGCATCATGTATGAATAATTTCTGCACAGGCCCTTACGGCCCGTCGCTCACGGCGGCCTGTCCGTCGGCGGTCCAGCACTCGGGGCAGCGGGTCAGTCCCGCCACCAGGGCATTGACCAGTATGCCCTGGGTAGCGTGGGTCATGCCTGAACAGGTGGCGTAGGAGTGGTAATAGGGGTTGCCGGGCTCCGCGAACACCGTGGCTTCCGCGTTGGGGCAGCACTTGGGGCAGGCCGGGCGGTTCTCCTTGAGCATATCGGACAGCAGCACCTGCTGGGCGTTCTGCATGCCCGAGCACGTGGAATTCACGTGGTAGTAGGTGCCCTTAGGCGTGGCGTAGACGTAGTAGCCGGAGGGCTGCGCCTCGGCCCCGGCCTCGGTGGCGTTTTCAGCCAGGGCCTCGGTCTCGTCTTCGCCGCCGATGCACACCGGGCAGCGCTTTTTGCCGGTCACCCTGGCCTCGGCGTAGGTGACGTGGCTGGCGTTGCGCATGCCGGAGCATTCGTCGTTGATATGGTAGTAAGTGCCGTCCACGGTGCAGAACACCTCGACCCCGGCCCTGGGGCAGCAGGTCTGGCAGGCGGTCTTGGCCATCAGCAACGCGTCCTTCAGGCTGACCTCGTGGGCGCTGCCGCCCATGTCGCTGCAATCCTCCTTGGTGTGGAAGAAGTTGTTGTAGGCTGAGCACCATACCCGGATGTTGCTGTGGTCCTCGGTATCGGCGTTGACGAACACCAGGTCAAACGCGCCGTCGCTGTACTGGCCGCCCATGCAGTAGGGGCAGGCCATCAGAGAATCCTCGATGGCGCTGTTGCGGGACACCCGGTTGGTCTCCACACCCTCGCCGATGGCGACGCATTCCGCGTTCTGGTGGTAGTAGGGGCCGTCCGTCACCGTGTAGACGGCGTTCAGCTCGTCCACCTCTTCAGAGGGTACCACCTCGGCCACGGCCTCCTCGGCGGGTGCCTCGGACTCGGGCTGGGGTTCGGGCGTATCGGTAGGCGCCGCGGGGACTCCCACCGGCTGGGGCGTGATGGTGGTGTCGTTGGAGGGCTTGAAGGGCCTCGCTACCAGTACGTAGATCACCGCGACCATCCACAGCGCCGAGAGAATGCTCAGCGCCAGGTTCACGCCGGTGGAATAGCGTCGCCTGCGCCACAGCAGCCATATGCCCACCGGGGGCAGCAGCACCAGCAGCAACCAGGTCGGCCAGTCATACCGGTCCAGGAATGCCATCAGCCCGTCGGGGGGATTGTCCCGGGGCGGTTCGTATCGGGGTTCGTCGTAATAGGGAGGCCGGTCGTCATACCCGTCCCCATCGTCGTCATAATCGTCGTCGTAGCCGTAATCGTCGTCATAGCGGCTGCGGCCGTCGTCGTAATCGTCGTCATAGCGCTCGCGGCCGTCGTCGTAATCGTCGTCGTAGCGGTCGCGATCGTCGTAGCGTTCGCGGTCATAGCCATCACGGTCGTAGCCGTCGTCATCCTTCGAGGCGTACCCGTTGGGCATGTAAGGCTCCTCGCCGTCGTAGGGCGTGTCATAGCCTCCCGGCATGTAGGGCTCTTCGCCGTCGTAGTTGGAAAGCAGCTCATCCCGGCGCTTTCCGGGGTTCACGCCTCCGATGCGCAGTAATGCCATGCACTTCACCCCTTTTATAGCTGATTCTACCTTTGATTATAACACATGCAAGCCCCGATGGGGACAAAAGTCGAAATATGATAACTAAAAAACCGCCTGCGTGTCACACGGGCGGTTGGAATTGAATTCAGAGGGGATTGTGCTGTTATCTCAAATCCGGGCTGTTGATGTTGTCCATGTCGTCGAAGGCCTGGTTTTCGCCGCCCATGGCCCAGATGAAGGTGTAATTGCTGGTGCCCGCGCCGGCGTGGATGCTCCAGGAGGGGGAGATGACGGCTTGCTCGTTCTGCATCACGATGTGGCGGGTCTCGGTGGGCTCGCCCATGAAGTGGAACACGACCTCATTCTCGGGCACCTCGAAGTAGAAGTAAACCTCCATGCGCCGCTCGTGGGTGTGGGCGGGCATGGTGTTCCAAACGCTGCCGGGCTCCAGCACGGTCATGCCCATGGACAGCTGGCAGGTCTTCAGCACGTTGGGATGGATGAATTGGTTGATGACGCGCTTGTTGCTGGTCTCGGACGCGCCGCAGGGCTTCTTGGCCGCGTCGGCGATGCGGATCAGCCTGTTTTCGTAGCTGGTGTGGGCCGGGGCGGACACCACGTAGAATTTCGCGGGCTGGGCCGGATGGTCTGAGGCGAAGGTGACCTCCTTCGCACCGCGGGTGATGTACAGGCAGTCCTTGTAGCCCAGCTCGTACACCACGCCGTCCACGGTCACGCTGCCCGCGCCGCCTACGTTGAACATGCCGCACTCCCGCCGCTCCAGGAAGAAGCTTGTGCCAAAGTTCTTCCACACATCGATACCCTTGTCGATGGAAACGGTGTCGTTTACCGGCATGATGCCCAGGGTCACCATGCGGTCCACATGGCTGTATACGGCCACGACCTCGTCGGCCACAAACAGCTTTTCGATCAGGAATTCGTTGCGGGTCTCCTCGGTGGTGTAGCGCTTGAAATCGCGCTGGTTGCAGGAATAGCGGATATGAGGAGGGAGGCGTGCCGGGGCACGTTGACCGACGACAACGCAGCAATGGCGGATTCAGGCAAGCATCATGTATGAATAATTTCTGCACAGGCCCTTATGGCTTGTTTTTTATCGCTGTACGCGGGCACTGCCGTCGCCCATCAGGCTCTCCACTTCCTTCAGGCGGGCCATGGAGGTGTCGCCCGGGGTGGTCATGGCCAGCGCACCGTGAGCCGCGCCGTAGTTGACGGCTTTCTCCACGTCGCCGGTGGTTATCAGGCCGTAGATCAGGCCGGAGGCGAAGCTGTCGCCGCCGCCAACGCGGTCGAAGATGTCCAGGGCCGGGTAGTCCTTGGCCTTATAGACCTTGCCTTCGCCCCAGGCGATGGCCGACCAGTCGTTGCAGGTGGCGGTTTTCACCTGGCGCAGGGTAGTGGCGATGACCTTGAAGTTGGGGTACAGCGCGGCGGCCTCGTTCATCATGGCGGCGTAGCCGGCGGGGTCCAGCTTCTTCAGGTTCTTGTCAGCGCCCTTGATCTCAAAGCCCAGGCAGGCGGTGAAGTCCTCTTCGTTGCCGATGATCACGTCGATGTAGGGGGCAATCTCCTTGTTGACCTGCTGGCACTTGGCCTGGCCGCCGATGTCCCGCCACAGGGAGGGGCGGTAATTCAGGTCGTAGGAGACGATGGTGCCGTACTTCTTGGCCGCCTTGATGGCCTCGATGGTGACCTCGGCGGTGGTCTCGGACAGGGCCGCGAAGATGCCGCCGGTGTGGAACCAGCGGGAGCCGCGCTTGCCGAAGATCTCGTCCCAGTCGATGTCGCCCGGCTTCAGCTGGGAAACGGCGGTGTAGGCGCGGTCGGAGATGCCCAGCGCGCCGCGCACGCCGTAGCCGCGCTCAGTGAAGTTCAAGCCGTTGCGCACCTTGCGGCCGATGCCATCGTAGGGTACCCACTTGATCATGGAGGTGTCCACGCCGCCCTGGAGGATCAGGTCCTCTACCAGGTAGCCCACATCGTTCTCGGCGAACGCCGTCACCACGCCGGTCTTCATGCCAAAGCAGCGCCGCAGGCCGCGGGCGACGTTGTACTCGCCGCCACCCTCCCAGACGTTGAAGCTGCGCGCGGTGCGCACGCGGGTCTCGCCGGGGTCAAGGCGCAGCATGACCTCACCCAGGGAAATTTCGTCATACATGCACTGGCTCTTGTCTCTCAGTTTCAGATCCATTGTCATCGCCCTCCATATTGTTTATTTGTCCGTTTGGGCACTGAAAGCCCCTCTATCCGCATTATAAAGGAATAACCGTTTTCTGTCAACGCATTTCCCATTTATCCTCATCGCTTGTAAAAGCTCAATCCAGGTGGAAAAAACTGTGGCGGTGGCGCAGGGCGGTTCGGATGCAATGTGTAATAGTCCATTCGATGGCTTATCAACGCAACAAGGCCCTTCGCCTGTGGCGAGGGGCCTTGCCGAGCTGTATCCAGCAGAAATGACTATGCCTTTTTCCCCATGTGCAGCATTTCCCTGGGGATGTGGCAGTAGCCGCCGGGGTTCTTGTCCAGGTATTTTTGGTGGTATTCCTCGGCGCTGAAGAAGTTTTGAAGGGGCAGGAGCTCCACCGCCAGCTTCCCTCCGGCCTTCGCCGTCTGGGCGCGGTATACTGCCTCGATCTCGGGCAGCCGGGCCGGGTCGGTGTAATAGATGCCGGTGCGGTACTGTATGCCCCGGTCGTGTCCCTGCTGGTTGACGGACAGTGGATCGATGACCATGAAGTATCTCTCCAGCAGCGCCGTCAGCGAAATGACCTCCGGGTCGTAATCGACCTTCACGGTCTCGGCATGGCCGCTGTCCAGGCAGACCGCCTGGTAGGTCGGGGCCTGGTCCGGCCCGTTGGCATAGCCCACCTCGGTGCCCACCACGCCGTCAAACTGGTCGAAGTACTTCTGCAGGCCCCAGAAGCAGCCGCCCGCCAGGTAAATCGTTTGGGTATTCACGCGCATCCCTCCACTGTCGCTGTACATATATTATATCACCCTTCCCATGCACGCGCAACGGCTACAGCTCAGTGCTTCTTTTTTCCCTGTCCGATTGGCTTTTTATTGTTGATTTATGGCGATGTTTTTGTTATAATACAGGCACGTGACAGGAGGACCGGTTTGCGGTATCGACGAAAGGAACGATGTTTTGAGCAGAAATTTTATTCTAAAAGGAAATATTGTCCATACGCCGGAGTCGAACTGCCTGGTCGTCAGGGAAAACGCCCACGTGGTGTGCGAGGACGGCGTCTGCCGGGGCGTATTTGATAAGATACCGGAGTGCTACGGGGCGCTTCCGGTCGTCGATTGCGGCGACAAGATGATACTGCCCGGCATGGTGGACCTGCACATCCACGCGGCCCAGTACGCCTACCGGGGCACGGGCATGGACTATGAGCTGATGGACTGGCTGGAAAACATCGCCTTCCCGGAGGAGATGCGGTATGCCGACGCGGCCTACGCCCTGAAGGCCTACACCCAGTTCGCGGAAAGGCTGAAGGCCAGCGCCACCACCCGGGCCGTGATATTCGGCACGGTGCACGCCGACGCCACGCTGACCCTGATGAACTGCATGGAGAAGAGCGGACTGGTGAGCTACGTGGGCAAGGTCAACATGGACCGGTACGCCCCGCCCGGGCTGACCGAGGACCATGCGGACGGCGTCGGCGCGGACACACGGCGCTTCATCGAAAAATGCCTGGGGCGAGGCTACCGGCGCACAAAACCCATCATCACGCCCCGGTTCGTGCCCTGCTGCACCGACGCGCTCATGGCCGCGCTGGGCGATATCCGCAGGGAATACGGCCTGCCCGTGCAGTCCCACCTTTCGGAGAACCCCGACGAGGTGCAGGCGGTTGCCAGGCTGGCACCCCAGGCGGAATTCTACGGCGACGCCTATGACCGCTTTGGCCTGTTCGGCCGGGAGAGCAACACGGTGATGGCCCATTGCGTCTACTCCACGCCATCTGAGATCAAGCGGATTAAGCGCAACGGGGTGTGGGTGGCCCACTGCCCCTCCTCCAACATGAACATCGCCTCCGGCATCGCGCCGGTGCGCCGGTACATGGACGAGGGGCTGCGCATTGGCCTGGGCTCGGACGTGGCCGGCGGCACCGTGGAATCCGTCTTCCGGGCGGTGACCGACGCCATACAGGTGTCGAAGCTGTACTGGCGGTACATCGATTCCGGCGCGAAGCCACTGACCTTCCCGGAGGCCCTGTACCTGGCCACCAAGGGCGGCGGATCCTTCTTCGGCAGGGTTGGCAGCTTCGAGGAGGGCTACGCCTTCGACGCGCTGGTACTGGATGATTCTGCCGAGCCCACGCCCCGCCCGCTGCCCGTCAGGAGCCGGTTGGAGCGGGCGTTCTATCTCGGGCTGGACCGGGGAGGCATCGAGATGAAGTATGTGGACGGGGAGAGGCTATTTTAACCGACGGAAGGGGGGACGGCCTGTGTACACCGGACAGAAAATTAAGCGCGTGGACGCCCTGGACAAGGTGACCGGGCGCACCAAATATACCGACGACCTGTGCGACCGGGGCGCATACATTGCAAGGGTGGTGCACGCAACCATCGCCAACGGCAGGGTGCTGTCCATCGATATCTCCGAGGCCGAAAGGGTGCCCGGGGTCATACGGATACTGACCTGCTTTGACCTGACCGAGAAGCACTGCTTTCCCACTGCGGGCCATCCCTGGTCCACCGATCCCGCCCACCAGGACGTGGCCGACCGCCTGCTCCTGACGGACCGGGTGCGCTTCTGGGGCGACGATATCGCTGCCGTGGTGGCGGAGGACGAGGTGGCCGCCGCCCAGGCGCTTCGGCTGATCAGGGTGGAATACGAGGAATATCCCTTTGTGCTGGACGTGCAGCAGGCCATGGCGGAGGGCGCGCCCCAGCTGCACGAGGAATACCCCAACAACATCCTCAAGCATACCCAGATCCGCAACGGCGACTATGAAAAGGCCATACAGGAGCCTGGGCTTACGAAGGTGGAGGGGTGGTACGAGACCCCCGTGGTGCAGCACTGCCACATCGAAAACTTCATCTGCTATGCCGAGGCCGAGGGCAATCGGATCAAGGTGGTCTCCTCCACCCAAATCCCCCACATCGTGCGGCGGGTCGTGGCCCAGGCCCTGGGCATCGACTGGGGCCGGGTGCGGGTCATCAAGCCTTATATCGGCGGCGGCTTCGGAAACAAGCAGGATGTGCTCTACGAGCCGCTGTGCGCCTGGCTGAGCCTCCAGGTGGGCGGCCACCTTGTGAAGCTGGACGTGCCCCGGGAGGAGACCTTCGTTTCCAACCGCACGCGCCACGCCATCCGCAGCCACATCGTGTCCTGGGTGCGCCCGGACGGCACCTACGCCGCCCGGAAGCTGGAGACCTTCTCCGACCAGGGGGCTTACGCCTCCCACGGCCACAGCATCTGCGCCAAGGGCGCGGGGGCCTTTCCCCAGCTGTATCCCTGCGAGAATGTTGAGGTAGACGCCTACACCGTGTTCACCAACAAGTCGGTGGCCGGGGCCATGCGGGGCTACGGCATTCCCCAGGCCATGTGGGCAGTGGAGTGCCACACCGAGGACGTATGCGCCGCCATCGGGGCGGACCCGCTGGCATTCCGCAGGAAGAATCTGATGCCCGTGGGCTACGTGGACGGCTTCTCGAAGAACGAAATGTATTACGATACCTTCAACCAGTGCCTGGACAAGGCCATGAAGGCCATCGACTACGACAGAAAACTGAAAGAATACCAGAACCAGACCGGCGACATTCGCCGGGGCATCGGCATGGCCGTGTTCTGGTACAACACGGCGGTGTGGCCCATATCGCTGGAGTCCTCCTCCTGCCGGATGGTGCTGAATCAGGACGGCTCGTTCCAGCTCCAGGTGGCGGAGACGGAAATCGGCCAGGGCGCGGATACGGCCTTCGCCCAGATGGCGGCGGACGTGGTGGGCGTGCCCCTCGAAAAGGTACACGTCGTCTCCTGCCAGGACACCGATGTGACCCCCTTCGGCACCGGCGCCTACGCCTCCCGGCAGACCTACGTGGCGGGCTTCTCCATACGCCAGACCGGCCTGATGCTGAAGCAGCGGATCCTCGAATACGCCCACACGCTGGTGCGCATGCCGGTGTTCAACCTGGACATCGCCGGGGGCAACATCGTCCGCACCACCGACGGGCGGGTGCTGATGAGCCTTTCGGAGCTGGCCACGGAGGCCCTGTACAGCCTGACGGACAGCCAGCACATCACCGCGGAGGGCACCTACCAGATCAAGTCCAACGCCTATTCCTTCGGCTGTACCATCGCCGAGGTGGAGGTGGACATTCCCATGTGCAGGGCAAAGCTGCTGAACATCGTGAACTGTCACGACGCCGGCACGCTGATTAACCCCGCCCTGGCGGAGGCCCAGGTGCACGGCGGCATGAGCATGGGTATCGGCTTCGGCATGAGCGAAAAGCTGATATTCGACGAGAAGACGGGCCGCCCGCTGAACAACAACCTGCTGGATTACAAACTGCCCACCATTCTGGACCATCCCCGGCTGGTGGCGGAATTCGTGGAGAACCCCGAGCCCACCAGCGCCTTCGGCACCAAGAGCCTGGGCGAGCCGCCGGTGTGCTCGGTGGCCCCGGCCATCCGAAACGCCATATTCCACGCCACCGGCGTGGCGCTGAAGGAGGCGCCGGCCAACCCGTACAACCTGTTCCGGGCCTTCACAGAGGCCGGACTGATTTCAGACGAAAGGCAGGTGGCACAGGATGTATGACATCAAGGCGCTGTACGAGGCGGCCAGTGTTGAAGAGGCCATCGCCTTGCTGCAAGCCCATCCCCAGGCCCAAATCATCGCCGGGGGCAGCGACGTGCTGGTGCAGATCCGCGAGGGTCGCCGTGCCGGCACTGAGCTGGTGAGCATTTTCGGCATCGACGCGCTGCGGGGCGTGACCCTCGACGGCGAAGGGGCGATCCGCATCGGGTCGCTGACCAGCTTTTCCCACATCGCGAAGTCGCCCATCATCCGGGAGAAGATTGCCGTGCTGGGCGAGGCGGTGAGCATGGTGGGCGGGCCGCAGATTCGCAACATCGGCACCATCGGCGGCAACACCTGCAACGGCGTGACCAGCGCCGACTCGGCCTCCACGCTGCTGGCCTGGGACGCCATCGTGGAGCTGACGGGACCGGAGGGTGTGCGGCGGCTGCCCATCGCGGATTTCTATATCAAAGCCGGCGTGGTGGACCTGCGGCCCGCCGAGCTGCAAACCGCCATCATCATTCCCAGGCAGGCCTGGGAGGGATACCACGGGCACTACATCAAATACGCCATGCGCCAGGCCATGGACATCGCCAACCTGGGCTGCTCGGTGAACGCCAGGCTGTCCGAGGATAAGAAGACGATACTGGACGCCCGCGTCGCCTACGGCGTGGCCGGGCCGGTGCCCATGCGCGCACCCTCGGCGGAGGCCGCCGCCAAGGGCCGCCCGGTGAGCGCGGAAACCGTCGAAGCCTTTGCGAAGGCGGTGCTGGACGACATCCACCCCCGGGACAGCTGGCGGGGCAGCAAGGCCTTCCGCGAGCACATCGGGGTGGAGATGGCGAAGCGGGGGCTGGAAAAATCCATCGAGCTGGCAGGAGGTGTGATCGATGGCTAAGCAGTACAAGCTGGTTCGCTGCACGGTGAACGGCAAGCCTCGGGAGGTCATGGTGGACGTGCGCGCCTCGCTGACCGATCTGCTGCGAAACGACTTCCGCCTGACCAGCGTCAAGAAGGGCTGCGAGGTGGGGGAGTGCGGGGCCTGCAACGTCATCATCGACGGCGAGTGCTACAACTCCTGTATCTACCTGGCGGTTTGGGCCGACGGCAAGGACATACTGACGCTGGAGGGCCTGGAGGGTCCCAACGGCGAGCTGTCCGACATCCAGCAGGCCTTCATCGACGAGGCCGCGGTCCAGTGCGGCTTCTGCACGCCCGGGGCCATCATGAGCGCGGTGGAGATATTGAACGAGGGCCGGGCACTGTCTGACGAGGAGATACGCATCCGCATGTCCGGTCACCTCTGCCGCTGTACCGGGTATGAAAATATCTTCCGTGCCGTGAAGAAGACGATGATAAAGAGGCTGGAAGCGAAGAAGGGACGATGACAACTTCTGATTTATCGCGGAGACGAGGGAACAGGGAACAGGGAACAGGGAACAGGAATGGCGGCTGCCGCGATCCTTAACAACGCTAACTCGCCGGGGGTATCGGGGGCGGAGCGCCCCGATTTTCAATCGTTTTCGGCGACATGTGCGGCGAAAACGGGGCGATTTTTGCGGCA
>ONJE01000361.1 GCA_900318045.1 uncultured Eubacteriales bacterium | reverse complement strand
GTTGGCAAAGCCGCTTGTCTTTCCCGCTTGATCCCGGTTCATGTAGGTTGGGATGATCAGCCGACCGCCCTGCCTGCAAACGCGGTCCAGCTCATTGAGCGCCTTCATCGGTTCGTCCAGCAGGTGGATCACGTTCCCGGCCACCACCGCGTCGAAGCTGTTGTCGGGATAGCCAAGGGATGTGATGTCCGCCGGCTCAAAGGTGATGTTGTCGAACGCGGCGCAGTTTTTCTTTGCCCGCGCCAGCATCTTCGGCGCGAAATCCGTAGCGGTCAGATGACCACAATTTTGCGCGATGACCTCGGTGAGCAGCCCTGTGCCGCAGGCGCACTCCAACACGTTGTCACTCGGTTGAATGAGGTTTGCGACGATCTTCCTCAGTGTCAGATGGGTCCTTCGGTTGACGACATTGACGAAGAGGTCGTATACCCCGGCTACGCTGTCCCAGAACATGTTGCTCCCCCCGTACAGCTTACTTGATCCCCGTCAGCAGCGCCGAACCGCTCAGCGCCATCCATGTGGCCTCGAATTTCGTCATGAACTTCCCGTCGGTGGTCTCGATCAGCTCCACCTTCCGGTAGCCCATGTCCTTGAGCTGCCTGACAAACGCCCGCATATCGCCGTACTTCGATTTGGAAAAGATGTCATGCAGGGCGAAGGTGCCGCCCTTTTTCAGCGTCCGCAGGGTTTCCAGCAGGTACTTTTGCCTTTCACCAGGGATGTTGTGGTACACGTAGTTACTGACCACGGCGTCGAAGGTCTCATCCGGGAAATCCAGATGCGTGGCATCGCCCTGCCGGAAGGAGGTGTTCTTCACACCCTCGGCCCGGGCGTTGCCCTCGCAGAGTTTTTTATTGAAGGACGCGTATTCCTTGCCCCAGCGGTCGATGCCCACGACCTGGGCCTGGGGATTGCGCTTCGCCACGGCGATGGCCAGCGCGCCGCTGCCGCAGCCCACGTCCAGGCATTTGCCGCCGGTGGGCAGCTTCACATATGCCGCCGTGCCCTCGATGATCTGCCGGGACATCTGCCGCTTGCCGTTGTAGTCGAAGGCCCGGTACATCAGCACGGCCCAGACGGTGAAACCGCAAAACACCACCGCCAGCGCCGCGAATAGAATCGTCAGCACTGTTTTCAGGGTGCCGTTCAGCAGTAGATTCAGCACAAACGCCACAGCGCCGCATCCAATCGCCCCGCCAAGAAACGAGTAAATCATGCCTTTGGGCATCCAGTTCTTGTAATCAGGCTTCATTTCAATGTCTCCTTTTTCTTCAACGATCTCGTTCGCGCCTTCTCTTCGGTGTCGTCGTCCTCCACATAGCCGTCATAGGGTGCCTCCGGGTCAGTGTATTTTCTCGTGAAGGGCTTGCAAATCTCCGTCCGGTGGGCAAAGGCGAAGTCAAGATCGTCCGTCCATCCGGTGTGTCCGGTGATCACGGCGATGCGCCCCTTCCTGGCTCGGATGCTTGCCTCCAGCTTCTCGAGGAACTGAACGGAAAGCCGGTTGTCCTCCGCAAGCGTGCTGATGAAGCTGTAGCCGCCGTCCGCGCCGAACCAGATGGTGTCGCCTGTGAACAGGTATTCGTCGTCGATCAGGTAGACCATGTGGCCCCAGGTGTGCCCCGGCACCAGCAGGCACTCCACCTTGACTCCGTCGATGGTGAACACGTCGCCGTCCTTGAGCAGAACCTTCCTGTTCTCCATCTTTACCATGGGCAGCCTGTACAGCCCATGGATCACCTTGCGCCGCTTTTCACCGGTCAGGTAGCGGTTCTCGATCTCGCCGATGTAGACCGTCGCGTTACGAAACAGCCGCTCGCTGTCCGGCTCCAGCGCGCCCACGTGGTCGGTGTCCTGGTGGGTGATGAGGATGTGTTTGATCGTCGCCGGGTCGATGTCCAGCCAGCCCATCTTCTCTCTGAGCCGCGCGTAGTTGTAGCCCGCGTCGATCATGATCGTCGCGCCGTTTTTCGTGTAGAAGAATATGTTGGCCACCCACTCCCGCACGCAGGCCACGCGATCATCGATGCGGCCGGTGTTCAGGGGTTTGAAGATCGCCCTGCCTTTAAACATCGCGCTCATGGATCGCTTCTGGTTGTCGGAATCCTTTCTGGCCATGGTATCGCCTCCCTTAACACTCCTGGTTCGCTTCCAACGTCCTCCCGGGTCGGTATTGTTGCGGACAAGATCGAAAACAGCACTGCTTTCGCTTCATAAGCCAGGCACTCGCCACATTGTTAGCCACGTCTTACTTTATTATATTCATCCACCCGAAGATTGCAACACATGTTTGTTAAAACTAACATAGCCCTGTTGATATTTGCCGTCCGTGGCAGTAAAATACAACTAACCAAGGAAAGGGCGATGGAATATGAGCTTGAAATATGAAGTCCTGAAGCGCCTTGTGAAGATTTCCGGCCTCAAGAGGATGTGGGTCGGCAAAAGCACGGAGGAGCTGCTGGAGAACCGCCGCAGGCATAACGCCCGGAACAGAATCCCGGCATTGAAGGACGACGCCTCCGAGATCGGCCAAATCGAGGTCATGGGCTGCCCGGTGGTGCGGATGATCCACAGACATCGCACCGACCGTGCGTGCCTGTTCCTGATCGGCGGCGGCATGATCAGCGCGCCCAGGCCGGGCGCCGTCAAAAAAGCGCTGCGCTTTGCCCGGGAGACGGGGCTGGACGTGTTCGTCCCCTACTATCCACTCTGCACGGATTATCCGCTGACCCGGGCTTATGAGATGATCCACGCCACCTATGGGGAAATACTGAAAAACTATACCCCGGAGAACATCTCCGTGCTGGGCACGTCCTCCGGCGGCAACCTGGCGCTG